>JAKIZN010000009.1 GCA_022708005.1 Bacteroidota bacterium
CCGTAGGAGTCGCATTGGGTTAAAATTATACGACTCCGTAGGAGTCGCATTGGGTTAAAATTATACGACTCCGTAGGAGTCGCATTGGGTTAAAATTATACGACTCCGTAGGAGTCGCATTGGGTTATGCAATCTTATTTTCTACAAACATCAAATCCCTTCGGGATTAAACCCAAATAATGCATCTGAACCCTTATGAGACAGCCACCATCTTAAAATCTAACTTTTCCTTACAGATATGCAGAAGGCTCTGCCTTAGGCGAAGGTATAGATTGTATTAAACGAAAAAGTTGTTCTGTATCAACTACATCAGTTTTATAATACTTGCCATCGGCAGATTGCATTTTCAGTTGCCTACAATTTGTAGTCAACTGACTTCCTTCAGATTTTAATCTTGTTTTGAGAACACTCCAGTATTTTCTTGGATTTGGACTTGAAGTTAATACAGCTATAACATCGACTACCGAAAAATACCACTTTTCTTGTTCGGCATCCCAAAGAGTCCGTATTTGTTTATCTTCAAATACCTGAATTGCTACTTTTTTACTCATCGTCGTCCTCGTCGTATTCTTCATTCATATATTAGTTACTTTCATATATTCTCTTTTTTTATAGAGAAGGAATAAAAAAAGTAACATCATTATTCGATAATAATTTTAAAATTTGGTTGTCTAAACTTCGCATATTTTATCCCATTTTTTATATTTAAAAATGGGCAATTTCCACCACTTTAAAAATCAGTATTATGTGTAATAGAAAAGCTCTTCATAACTTCAAATTTTTACCACCAAGCTTCAATTGAAATCAACGCTCACAATTTACAAAAATTTTCAAGCGAAGCCACATTTTTGCGACTCCCCACAGTCTAAAAAAAGTAACTGCCGCTCAGACTTCGCTCAGCTGCTAGACTAATCTTTTAAGTAGTGCGTGCCTCTATTTATTCGCTGCTCGGCGGTTGAGTTTGTTATTGCAATTGCGGTTTGCACGGCATTGCGAAGCTCTATCATAGAGCGAGTCATTTTCGCCTGTCTATAAAATTGCTCTACTTCTGATTGCAAATGCCTCAAAATTTGCTGCGCCCTATGCAATCGCTGCCGGGTTCTGACAAGTCCAACATAATTCCACATTGTATTTTTGATGTTGAGCCAATCTTGGACTATAAGCGCTGGGTCTATGAATTGGTCTTCTTCCACCCAAGGGAATATTTCGGGGAAATAATCGGCGTCAGCAGAAACTTTTGATATATCCAGACCAGCAGTCCAACCCCAAACGACGCATTCCAACAGCGAAGTAGATGCTAAGCGGTTAGCGCCATGAACTCCCGTGCAAGAAACTTCGCCAACAGCATAAAGCCTACGAAGCGAAGTCCTACCGTGCAAATTCACTCCGACGCCGCCGCAAGAATAGTGGGCAGCAGGCACAACAGGGATAGGTTCGCTTGTAATATCCACCCCAGAATTTAAGCAATATTTGTAGATGGTTGGAAATCTATTTTTTATCCATTCGGAATTTTTAAATGATATATCAAGATAGACGCAAGGATGCCCCGTTTCTAACATAACTTGATGAATGCTTCTTGCTACAATGTCGCGAGGGGCAAGCGATTTCAATTCGTGAAATCTATCCATAAATGGATTGCCTTTGTTATCGACAAGTATAGCACCCTCGCCACGCAACGACTCGGAAACTAAAAATGTTCCACGTTCGGAGTAAAATGATGTCGGATGAAATTGAATATATTCTAAATTAAAGCATCTAGCGCCTGCTCGCCAAGCCAGTGCGATGCCGTCGCCAGTGGATTCGGGTGGATTTGTCGTGTGCAAATATATCTGCCCAAGCCCGCCAGTTGCCAGCACCGTGTATTGTGCGTAAGTGGGAAACACTTTGCCCGTGCTGTTATTGAGAACTAAAGCTCCAAAGCATGCGGGCTTTTTGTAAATATCTAATGAATTTACAGAATGATGCGATAGAGTGAGCAAATCCACAGCGGTGTGATTAGTCAGCACCCTGATATTTGGATGCTTCAGCACGGCAGCCATAACAGATTTATGTATAGAGCCGCCAGTTCTATCTTTTGAGTGGATAATTCTCGGTTGGGAGTGGGCGCCTTCGGCAGTCAAATCGAGCGAATCGCTTGATGTTTTATCGAAATCCACTTCAAATTTATCGATAAGCAACTCTTTCACTAATTTCGGACCTAAGTTAGCAAGCTGATCTACGGCGGCTTCCCAGCAATGCCCGTCGCCAGCTTCCATAATGTCCTTTTTCAAAATATCTGGCGAGTCGTTATCGCCCGTGTAAATAATACCGCCTTGGGCGTAAGTTGTATTGCCAGAAATTAATTCCTCAGTTTTGGTTATCATTAGCACTTGGCGACCGTTGTCCGCAGCGGTTATGGCTGTGATGCAGCCAGCGAGCCCCGAACCGATAACAAGCACATCTGTTTTTTCAACATCGTTGCTCAAAACTCAAGCTCCAAATGAATATTTACAGACTTTACGCTGTGGGTGAGCGCCCCGATAGAAATAGCATCTATGCCTGTGCCGAAGTAATCATCTATATTATCGTAGTTGATTCCGCCAGAGCTTTCGATGAATATATCGCTACCGTTTGGATAGGAGCGGATTAGCGAGACTGCTTCGATAGTTTGCTGGCGGTTCATATTGTCGAGCAAAAAGCCATCAACTCCGATAGCCATAGCCTCTTTGATTTGCTCTATTGAATCTATTTCCAATTCTATGGGCAATTTTTCGTTCTGCTCTTTAGCCATTTTTAGAGCATTTTCTATTGAACCCGCCGCAGAAATATGATTGTCTTTTATTAATATGCCGCTGCTCAGCCCAAAGCGGTGATTTGCCGCACCGCCGCAAACAACAGCATATTTTTCAAATAGCCTTATGCCGGGCGTAGTTTTTCGAGTGTCTAATATTTTTACATGGCTGCCGTTGGCTTTTAAAGCAAACTTGTTGGACATTGTAGCTATGGCTGATAATCTTTGAATTAAATTGAGCATAACCCTTTCTCGCGATAGTATATATCGAGCATTTCCCGAAAATCGAGCTATAATATCGCCATCATTTAGCTTTTGCCCATCAATGAAAAAAAACTGCAAATCATCTAAGTCTTTGAAAATCTCTTGTATTATCGGAACGCCGCATAGAATAAATTCCGATTGCGCTTCTATATAGCCAGAAATTTTCCTATCTGGCGGAACGGTAATCAAGGTAGTTCTGTCATTAAAAGCAGAATCTTCTTCTAAAAATTCATTTATCTTTTTCGATAAGTAATCGCTTGGAATTTCACTATATTGCTTATAGCTAATCATCTTTTGCTAATCTCCAACATTTTTTCTAATGGTTCGAGTGCCTTTAGCCTTAATTCTTCTTCGATAATAATTTGTGGCTCAAGATTTTCGAGCGCGGCAATAATTTTATCAATGGTATTTAATCGCATAAATGGGCAGTTGTTGCAATTGCAGCCGTCCATTCCCGGCACAGAGATGAATTTTTTCTGTGGCGATAATTTTTGCATCTCGTGGATTACTCCCGGCTCGGTGAGTATGATAAATTCAGTATTTGGCGATTCTTTGCTGTGCTTAATCAGCGCAGAAGTAGAGCCGACAAAGTCCGCATAATTCAAAATATTATCGGGACATTCTGGGTGCGCCAGCACTTCGGCTTTGGGGTTGCCGTTCATAATTTTTATTAGTTCCAATTCGGAGAAAAATTCATGCACTTGGCAAGAGCCGTCCCATAGCACCATATCTCTGCCCGTGAGCTTGATTAAATAGCGTCCCAAATATTTATCTGGGGCAAATAGGATTTTCTTATCTTTTGGAACAGAATCGATGATTTTTTTCGCATTGGAAGAAGTGCAAATCAAATCCGACATAGCTTTTACTTCGGTAGAGCAATTAATGTATGAAACCACGAAATGGTCTGGGTGGGCAGCCTTCCACTCTCTGAATTTATCGGCTGGGGCTGAGTCGGCAAGCGAACATCCGGCTTCCATATCTGGAAGCAATACAATTTTGCTCGGATTAACAATTTTTGCAGTTTCAGCCATAAAATGCACGCCGCAAAACACGATAACGTCGGCATCGACTTTTTCTGCTGCTTGAGCTAAAGCAAGCGAATCGCCTTTGAAGTCAGCAATATCTTGCACTTCTGGATCTTGATAGTAGTGAGCTAATATAACGGCGTTGCGCTCGCGTCTCAATCTATTCAATTTTTCGATTTTACTTTCCATATCTATATGATTTAGCAATTAGTTAAACAAATATAGTGGCAATAAGTACTATTAATTGCCGCAGTATTGAATATTTTTCATGTTAATAATGCTTTAATTGCCTTTTGATATTTCAATAAGCCTTTCGTTTAAATTTTCAAAGTCGGAGCGGATTTGAACCCTATAATTAACGAATTTCACCAAATCATGAGAGTTCTCAGCCCACTCGACAAGTTTAATGGAGTCTGGAGAATAGATGCACTCTTCGAAGCCGATTTCTGCAAGCTCTTCTTTTGTTTTTATTCGGTATAAATCTATATGAAATATAGTTAAGCTGTCGTCGCCGAGTTTGCCAGCATATTGATTGATAATAGTAAAAGTTGGGCTTGTTACTATTTCTTCTACTCCAAAAAATCTGCAAACGCCTTTGATAAATTCAGTTTTTCCAGAGCCTAAATCTCCAAAGAAGAAAACAACATCGCCTCGCCTAAGGTTTTCGGCAAACTTCTCAGCAACCGCTAATGTTTCATCTTCACTTTTCGTTGTAACTGTTTCTATTTCCATGCTCCAAATATACGAATAAAGTTTAATATTGCCAACAAATTATCTTTGTTCGAGTTCGATGACGGGAACTATCATCTCTTCGAGTGATATGCCTCCGTGCTGGAAGCTATCTCTATATCTATTTAAGAATTGATGGTAATCAGTCGGATACACAAAATAGAAATCCTCTTTGGCAATTATATTATTAACGGTAACTCCGATTGATGGTATTTTGTAATCGTTCGGATTAGAAATTTGCATTGCATGGCGCTTGTCTGCCTTTACGTTCTTGCCAAATTTATATCTCAAGTTGGTCGAAGTATCTCTATCGCCTAATACTTTAACTCCTCTTAAGCAGCGTATGGCGCCGTGGTCGGTGGTAATGATAACTTTAATATCTTTTTGCTGCGATAGCGCCTTTAGCATGCCAAATAAACTTGAGTGCCTGAACCACGAGCGAGTAAGCGAGCGATATGCGGATTCATCGGGTGCAATTTCTTTCAATATAGCATAGTCCGAGCGGGAATGGGCTATCATATCTACGGCGTTAATCACAACCGCAGTTATCGTGTTATCCAAATAATCATTTAGCTCGCGCTCGATTTTTTTGCCGAAATCGGTATCGAAAATTTTTACAAAGCCTACTTTACCGCCTGTTTTTATTCGGCGTCTTTCGAGCCAAGTCTCGAGCAATTCCTTTTCGTAAGCGTTCTGCTTATGGTCTTCTGTGTTGGAATCGACATTCCACCACTGCGGGAAATATTTCTTAATGTCTTGCGGGAACAATCCTGCAAATATAGCATTCCTCGCGTAAGGCGTGGCAGTCGGCAATATTGATGAATAGTAATTTGTCTTAAAAGTATAATATGGCGATAGCAGCTCTTTCATCATTAGCCATTGGTCGAGCCGCATGCAATCAACTACGAAATAGAATACTTTTTGCCCATTTTTCAAGTGGGGCAGCACGAAATTATCGGAAACGTGTGGCGATAAAATCGGGTTCTCGTCGCTTCTGTCGTCGTCTGGGTGATTAATCCAATCGCGATAATTGCTTTCGACAAATTTAGAAAATTCGGCGTTGCATTCTTTCCATTTATCTTGTAGCGTTTGATGCAAGCCTTCTTCGCTATGCCTATCGAGTTCGATAGACCAATCAACTAATTTTACATAAATATCCTTCCAATCGCCCCAATTGAGTGGCTCTAGCATCTTCATAGATAATTGAGCGAAGCCAGAAAGATAATCTTGCGTAAATTTCTCTTTTTCGATTCTGTCGCTTTCGATAAATTTCTTGCATGCCAAAAGTATTTGCGTAGGATTGACTGGCTTGGTTAGATAGTCATCTATTTTTCTGCCGATTGCATCTTCCATAACGCTCTCGGCTTCATTTTTTGTTACCATTACAACTGGGGCGATGGGGTCTATTGCTTTCAGATACGACAAAGTTTCGAGCCCGCTTATGCCGACCATCATTTCATCAAGAAATATCAGGTCATAGTGGCATTTTTTCACCATTTCGATGGCGTCTTCGCCATTAGTGGCAGTATCTGTTTCAAATCCCCGCTGATTTAATAGTATAATATGTGGCTTAAGGAGTTCGATTTCGTCATCGACCCAAAGAATTTTGCCTTTAATGCTGCTCATAAATTAATTCCTTTTTTTGAATTGCAAAAATATATTACAAATATGTGGCAATTCTCGCGAGGAACTCCTTTTATAATGAAAAAGATATAGACGTTACTAAGTTTAAAATAATTGTAATGCAAGTAATGCTTTTATATCAAATAATTTATTAGAAATAATTGCCTATTGCATTATTTGGCTTTCAGATGTCCTACACCTCGAAGGTGTAGGACATCTGGAGAACAGCGGACACTCTCACCTGTTACCTTATGAGACAGCCCATATTAAAACCTAATATTTTCTTTCGGATACGCATTCAGACAGAGTTTCTAATGAATTATTAGTTTTATATCACTAATCTAATAAATACGACACGCTGAAGAATATAGTGCGGGTTCTGCCTAAATTTCCCGGCACTTCGGTATAATAATAATCAAGCAAATTGCTTGCATAAATTGATAGCTCAATCGGCGCAAAGCTTTTATTTTTATACTTAATGCCCGCGTCTAACAAATGCACGGCAACCCTTGCATCGTGGTTTTTAATTTGGAGCTTTAGCTCATCATCGACCTTTTCGGGCTTGCTTTTAAAGCGATAATCTGAATAAATCTCGAAGTCGCCAATTTTATAAAAATATCTTGCCAATAAACTTATAGCCGAACGATATTTTAGAGTTGTATTTGAATCCAAATCTTTCGGCAACATCGCAGAAATCCCATATTCCATACCAAAGCCGCTGCTAATCATAGTCTTAATGTTGAACTCCATACCCGTTATTCTTGCTCGCGTAGTGTTTAGAAATTGGATTGATGGCTTGGTGCCTTGCACAAATTTTGGCTCTATCATATTAAAAAGTTCGTTGTTATATATAGAAGCATCAATTATAAGCGGAACGTCATCTATTTTAACTGGCTGATTCCAGCCGACTTCAAACGATACGCTTCGCTCGTGCTTTAGCTTTATATTTGGCACTACCTCAAACCCTTGAAATGCAAGAGAAGCAAATCGCTCGGCGATAGAAGCAGGGCGAAATCCCTTGCCAATCGAAGTGCGAATAGTAGAATTAAATTTAGTCCTATAAGCCATTCCGAGTTTTGGAGAAAATTCGAGCCGCCCGCCGGCTAAACTTTTTTGTATGCTTTTGGTTTGCTCTAAATCAAATCGTCCGCCGTAAGTGAAAATTAGGTCGCCTAGCGGGGATTCTATTTGCGAATAAAGCGATAGCGTATTTTGCTCTCGCTTGCCGTAAGTTCTTGCTTCTACTTGATTGTATGCGTAATTTGCCCCTGCTGTCAAATTGAAATATTGATGCAACTTTGTGTTATATTGCACTTCGGTATTGTAAGTTTTGGCGTCGGATTGCCTATATTCATCGCCTTTTAGCTTATTTTCAAACTGAGTAGCAAAAAGGTTAGTTTTGATAATCATAAAGTCATTTGCCGAAATAATTTGCTTATATTCTGCATTAATCGAATACTTGCTCGCTGTGATTTTATTGTCCAAATCTGTGTTTGTCGGCGGGCGAGTGGCGCTATCGAGGCTGTTCCAATAAACCCAATCGTCGCGATTGCTGACTGCGGCAAGCCCAGATAAGCTAAGGCTTGATAGCTCTGTTATTGCTATTGATGATTTACCGTATAGCATAAATCGATTTTCTTCATTGTAAAATCTATAGCCATCGTCGCTAATGTAACTGCCAGCCAAGCTAATCCCAACTTTAGCAAATCGCTGAGAGTATCCGAAATTTGCTCCACGCGTTGCTTGCAGTCCATCAGAAAATTGCCAACTTTTATATTTCGGCTGCGTATAAAGCCCGAATTGCGAAGAAGCGGTAAAATATGCTTTTTCGGTAGGCTCTTTTGTGATTAAGTTAATTACTCCGCCGAGTGCCGATGCGCCGTATAGAGCAGAGCCAGCGCCCTTGATTATTTCGATTTGGTCTATTAAAGGAAATGGGATAGCGTCGCTTTTGATGTCGCCATTATCGCCCGAGAGCATCGGGAAACCATCGAGCAGCATTATCGCCCGCGAGCCCAGCCCAAAAGCAAATCCCGAGCTGCCTCTTATGCTGACGTTGTCATTATTCACTTCCACACCAGGCACGTATTTCAGAGCGTTATCCAATTTGCTAATAGATTTTTCTCTAAAAATATTTCCTTTGACTATGCTCAATGAAATAGGCACTTCTTGAACTGTTTGAACTTTTTTATTTGCCGTTACTACAATTTCGCTTGAAATAAGCGTTTTAGGACGCATTTCCACTTCGATTGTAATATCTTCGGAGAGCATATAAACATCTACTTTTTGCGATTCATAGCCCACGCTTGAGATTATCAAAGTATATTTGCCAGACGGAATAGATTTAAGCGAAAAAATACCTTCGCGATTTGTAAATTGCCCGATAGAAGTGCCTTGCAATCGAATTGTAGCTCCGATTATAGGTTCGCCTGTTTCTTTGTCGGTAATTTTGCCCGTAAGATTGCCGTTTGGCTTTGCGGTGGCATCAAGGCAAGCGAGGGTTAGAAAAATAATTGTTGCGATAGCTAATATTTTTTTCATACGTATCACTTAGAATGGTTGTGGTGGGCGGTTGTTAAAATCTACTTTTATATCGGCTCTGTATCCTATACCTTTGCTCGCATATATTTCAAGCGGGCTGAAATTGATATAATCATCTGTATAAACTCCGATAGCATCCCACTCAAATAATGTTCCATATTGGCGAGCGACCGCTATATATTTAAATCTCGCGGGCAGACTTTCTACGTTAATTTTATAATCTGCGGTGTCGCCCGAAATTGGCAGCAGGCTTTCGCTAAAAATTGCTTCGCCAGAAAGCACTTCGCCGATTATGTCAGCAGGCGGATACGATTTGAACGCAACTACTCTTATATCTTTAATCAAACTATCAGGCGGGAACTCATTTTCAAATCGGACAGTGCCATAGATAACTGCCTTTTGGGCAGCGGAAGGGTCGAGCCCTTCTTGGCAAGCGGAAAATATCGCAACGATAAAAGCGAATAATAATACGGTGGCGAGCCTGCTCATAACTTTACTCAATAGTGATAGCAAAAAAACGAATTTTTGGAAAATAAATTATAACTAACAAATAATTTGTAGCAAAAACGTGTGCTACGCCGTGCCTATTTTACTATATTCAAGTTCTTAAACAGCACCTTATCGCCATCGCTGATTTTAACAGTATAATTCCCGCTTGGCAAGCTCTGCGTTGAAATAAGCGTTTTGCCCGCGCCGTCGATATTCGCTGCTGCCACTTGCCTGCCAACTGCATCATAAATAGCATAGATAGCTGACGCAGCAGAAGGTCTATAAATTAAATTGAACGACTCGCTGGTAGGATTGGGGAACAGCAGTGGCGCCTCACTGCCTTCGGCGACGCTCGTGTAGTCAATCAAATTTACTTTTAGCGGAACTCTTACATTTTTTCCGATATTCGCATAAATAGTATTGATAGGCGGAAGGTTGTGCAAAGTGAATGCTTGCTCTTTCTCTGTTATGTTAAGCTCAATATCTTCATAATCGCCAAGGGAGTTTTTATAAGAAATTACAAGCGGGAAATTGGTGAAAATTGGTATAGAATCCGCCTGCACTTGCTTAACGAGAATATTCGCGGAGTTGTCGCCTTGGGCAATTTCTCGATCAAAAGTAATTTCGAGTACGGGGAAGCCTTTGGAATAAATCCATTCATCAAAAAATTTATCTATATCGAATCTCGTGTAGCTTTTAAGCGCAGATTTTAGCAAATCGGTAGTTACGTTGTCATATTTATTTTCTTGAACGTATTTGTTTATAGCTCCGAAAAATGCTTCATCGCCGATTTGATAGCGTAGCAGCGATAAAACCGCGGCACCTTTATAATATATTGTAGCTGGATAATTAGACGATTTCCCCGTTCTATCAAAATCATATAGAGATAGCACGCCTTCGCTCGATTGCAAAGAAAGCATAACCGATATAAATTTTGAAATTTCTTTCAAATACGCATTTTTGCCGAACGTGCTTTCTTGCCACAACGCCTCGCAATAAGTGGCAAAACTTTCGTTGAGCCAAGCGTCGCGAAAGTCAAATGGCGAAATCATATTGCCAAACCATTGATGCGAGAGTTCATGGACGGCAGTCGATGCCATAGAATCTTTTCTAAATACGCTATTTTGCACAATGCTTCTATCTAACGAAATCATAGTTTGGTGTTCCATAGAGCCAGTCGGAGTATTCACATAGCCAACTTTTTCAAAAGGATATTCGCCGAAATATTTCTCAAATGTTGCAACCATTTCTGGCACTTTTTTGTAATAATACCGCGTGGTGGCGCTATCTTCTGGCAAATAAAAAATTTGCACAGGAATACCGTTGGCATCACTTTCGTAAATATTGAATTTCCCTACTGCAAAATTTGCTAAATATGTGGCAATCGGGTAACTATGCGTATAGCTAAAAAGCTTGGTGCCATCACCATTATCGGCTATTTCAAATATGCCATTGCTTGCAACAGACATAGAGCTATCGACTAAAAAGCTCGCGTTTAGCAAGGCTTTATCGGAAGGGTGGTCATAGCAAGGCATCCAATATCTTGACGACGACACGGCTGGATTAGAAAATCCGACGCCCATAGAATACAATATACCGTCGGTGGAAGTAACTCCAGCCCAACCAAAATTGCTTGGGTAATAGCTCATCGTTCCCGAATAGTATATTTTCAATATAGCGGTATCTTGGTCTGCAATATCTGCCCTGCTCAATATATAGTATTGCTCGCCATCGACTTGCTCTTCGGATTTTGCTATGGGAATTTGCTCGCTATGGCAAAATGCAGAATCGACGCTTAGCCCGCTCAAATGAAAATAAAATTTGGCATCGGGCAAATCAGTAGTCCATACAAATTTTATTTCATTATATCCGTGCATCTGCGGTGATGGCGCAGCAGTTAGATCCATATAAACATTATAAGATAGCACGTCGAAATCTTGTGGGATAAACTTTGTAGCACTCGAAATTTCGCCAAATAGCTGAGTGGCAAATAAAATTGCAAATGCGTAAACCAAATTTTTCATAATAGTCAAATATAGATTGCACAACTTTGCAAGATAATTAAAATTTAAGATAAATCATAATAAAATATGAAAATAGTTAGGCAACTGCGATAGGGCTGAGCGTTAGATTTGCTGCTTAATTACGTCGATTACTTTTGCTACTGAAGTTTGCCAATTAAGCCGCGAAGCAAATTCATTATAAGAGCTTAGCGCAATATCTATATAATTTTGCCTGCTATTGCAATGCCTTTCTATGAAGGCTGCGATTCTATCGATTTCGCCGTCGCTATGCTCATACATTGTTCCATTAATCCCTTCTCTGACTATGGTTGGCATCCCGCCGTTATTTGCGGCGATTACGGGCAGTCCATAAGCATTCGCTTCGCAAAATACGATGCCGAAGCACTCATGCCGCGAAGGCATTGCAAAAAAGTGCGATTCGCTGAAAAGCTTTAGCAATAAATCATATTCGCTTGGAATATTTTTGCGTAAAAAGCCATAGACTTTAACGTAATCTGGAACGTGCTGAAAAGGTGGAGTGCAGCCAACAATGTGAAGCACGGCTTTTCTTCCGCTTTGATTTATTTTATTAGCGATTTCCATTGCTATATCGCCGCCCTTTCGGTGCCAATCTACTCCAACGAATAATATATTGATTACGTCGAAAGATTTTTTTTCGCAAAGTCGCTTAATATCATCATATTTCGGTGGCTCTGCAAGGTTAGCCCCAAATGGCGTAATAAATACGCTTTCTGGATTAGAGCCGTAATGCTTGATGCTGCTTTGTGCTGCCCAATCCGATGCAAAAAATTGGTATTTTGCTTTGCCGATGCTTAGCTTTTCGAGATATTCGCCATTTCGCACAGTTTCTTTTGCTAAATTTGTGTAGTCGGGATAGTAATCTACTAATTGATTAAACGTAGCATCAGCCCAAAAAGCTGTTGGGATATGCGTTTCGAGCATAGATAGCTCTAACGAGCCGCTGCTTAAAATAAAATCTGCATTTACGCTTGCAAGTTTTTTTTCTGCTATTTTAGCTGCCCGTTTGACGACGGATAACTCTCTCGGTCTTTGGTATTTCTTGCCGATTATTTTATAATAAAGCGATTTATATTTATAGATATTATCTAATTTAGAGCCGAGACTATCTATAGGAATTACTTCAACTTTAGCATCTTCCAGAGCTTTGCGTATAAAAAATACAGAGCCAGACCAATGGCTTACCGAATCTGAATTAAAATAAGATAGATATGCTATTTTAAGTTTACCCACTAATACAGCCCTAAAATATATGATGTTTTATTTTTAACCCAAATAATTCATTAGAAATAGTTTCTTCTATATGTTTGGGTTTATTTTAATCCCGAAGGGATTTGATGTTTGTAGAAAATAATATTGCATAACATAATGCGACCCCTACAGGGTCGTATAAATCGCCGATTATTCATTACTACAAACATTTGAACCCTTCGGGTTCGTTACAATTTGGCTTTAAGATGCCCTACACTTCGAAGGTGTAGGACATCTTAAAAACAGCTAATAGGTGAAAGATTCTTATTGCATTATTTGGGTTTATATATATCGCAAAAATTACTATTTGCTAAATTATTCAATTAATTAAAGGCTTTTAAACTTGCGAAATCTTTGCCTATAATAATCGTAGAACGCAAGTAAAGCGTAGAATCAATAGAACTAACCACCATAGAATCTGGAACGCCAATGGCATAAGCTACTTTTCTAGCGCTTCCCATATCGCCAACTCTATCGAGCACATAAGATTTTTCTTCGCTTGATGGGAAATTCCCTATCTCTACGACGTCAAATCCGCGAAGTCTCATAAACTCTTTAACCTTTGCTGCGAGCCCCGTTTCGCCGCAAGCATTAAGCACATTGACTTGAATAACGGTTTCGTTCTCGCTGGCTTCAATCCCTTCTTCGATATTAGCATCGACCGGCGGCGAAATAACAACGCGATTAACAAAAGATGATAGCATAACAATGACAATAAGCCCTAATGCCGTTAGCAGTAAGATGTTGGCAGTTTTGTTCTCCGAAATTATTTGCATATTCCCCCCAAAGAAATAGTTTTTAATAATCATCAAGGGGAAAGCTGCAATTAGCGTGCCAATTATACTTCCCAAGTGCCTTTATCTGGGAAATAGACGCTCATTTTTTTCTCGCCGACTCTAACGGAAACAGTCCTTGAAATTGTTCCGCCAACGTCTTCGCCTAATAGCTTGACGCCGCGCTTTAGCAATCCCGCTTTGACAGCAAGTATATTTCGCTGCCCTATGCCGAAATAATCGGCAAGCTCGACTTTAGTTTTCGCACCGCCAGCTATTTTAGCATAGATTCTATCGGGAGTGCAGCCGAAGCCTCCCATTTTATTGATAAGTGCATCTACTCCAGTATCTGCAAAGTAGCCGGGCAATTTTTGAGCCTTTTCGGAATCGGTGTTCGATTGTGGCAGTGCAATGTGAGCTAATCCAACAACGCCCTTAGACGGGCAGAACAAGCCAAGCCCTATGCACGAGCCAAGTGCAAAGATTTTGAGCATCTTGTCGGGCGAGTTAGTTGCATCCATTGCTCCCATACCGAGAATAATTTGGTCAGTTTTTGCCACTCTATCGAGTGCATTACCGGGCAGTTTATAATCTTTTTTCGGTTTCTTTAGATGGCTCACATCTTGAGTAGATGCAAGTTTTATCTTGG
>JAKIZN010000010.1 GCA_022708005.1 Bacteroidota bacterium
ATCGGCAGAATTATCTGGAAGCTCAATCTGCCTTACATCGCCAAAGACTACTCGGCTGTCGTCGCTAAATAAGTCTATGTTAATGAAGCCATCTCTTACATCTTGCCCACAGCCTAAATTAAGAAAAACCTTGCTGGGCAAAGGATTTGGCATCTTGCCGACAGCTTTTTTGTTAGAAAATCCATAAGGCAAATTTTCATCAAACGATAACCTATTCAACCCTACTGACATAGCTTGCTCCGAGCGCAAAATAAACAATAATATTATAATAGTAAATTATGACATATCAAAAATAATGCCGATTTATTTGATTATTCGCATTTTATTGAATTTGCTTGAAAAAAGTGTTATATTTTTGAATAAAGTTAATAGGAAGTTGCCTTATATGCTAGATAGCCAACAATGAATTTCCTTTCTTATTTGAAAAATTTTATATAAATTGATAATTTGATGTTCGGTCAAAAGATGATAGCGAAATAACTTATAACTTTGCGATATAATTATAGACAATGGGCGAGCAACAGCAAATTAACTACAATCGGATTGCCGAAGTAATTGAATGCATAAAAAACAACTTCAATAAACAAGTAAATTTAGACGAAATTGCGAAACAAGTGCATTTAAGTCCGCTTCATTTTCAGCGATTGTTTATGGAATGGGCGGGAACGACACCTGAGAAATTTTTGCAATACATCAGCATCGAACACGCGAAAAAATTACTAACGGAACAACAGGCTATACTTTTTGAAAGCACTTTTGAAATGGAATTGCCTATCGCCAAGCTATTGCACGATTTATTTGTAAACATTGAAGAAATGACAGCAGACCAATACAAAAACGGAGGCAAAAATCTTTGTATCAATTACAGCTTTGCGGAAAGCCAGTTTGGAAATTTAATTGTGGCTTCAACATCAAGAGGGGTCTGCTATATGGCGTTTGAAGATGATGAAGACATCGCTTTGAGCGGCTTAAAACAAAAATTTCCGAACGCAACTTTTCAGCAAAAATCAGATTTATTACAGCAAAACGCCCTATCTATTTTTCAAAATGATTGGGGCGAATTATCTGGAATAAAATTACACTTGAAAGGCACAGAATTTCAACTCAAAGTTTGGAAAGCTCTCTTAAAAATTCCAATGGGAAAATTATCTACTTACAGCGCTATTGCCAAAGAAATTGGCAATACTAACGCTTCGAGGGCAGTTGGCACAGCTATCGGGAGCAATCCCGTTGCTTTTCTTGTTCCTTGCCATCGCGTTATTCAATCATCGGGTAATTTTGGTGGCTATATGTGGGGCAACACACGAAAAACCGCAATGATAGGATGGGAAGTTGCAAGAATAAATTCTAAACTTTAAGATAAATAATTCATTAGGAATTGTTTCTTAATATTATTCGGATTTATTTTAATCCTGAAGGGATTTGATGTTTGTAGAAAATAAGATTGCATAACCTAATGCGACTCCTACGGAGTCGTATAAATCACCGTTTTTTCGTTGCTACAAACATTTGAACCCTTTGGGTTCTTCTCGTCCATCATTCAATTTTCTTCTTTCTTATCCCGGTAATTCTATAATCCCAAATAATGCAATAGAAACTCTATCTGATTGCGTATCTGTAAGGAAAAGTTAGGCTTTAAGATGTCCTACACCTCGAAGGGGTAGGACATCTGGAAAACAGCGGATAGACAATGGAAAAGCTCCTAATGAATTATTTGGGTTGAAAAATACGCCTCTTGAATTATTAAAATTTACTGTTATTCATTTTATATGCCGATTTTACTATTTTTATATAGCTAATTTTAGTAATTTCGTAATCATAGTAATTGTAAATAAAAGGAAATAAATGAAAAAATATGCTGTAATTATGGCTGGCGGAATGGGCACAAGATTCTGGCCACTGAGTACCGAGAAAACCCCTAAGCAATTCATACACTTATCGGGCGAGGGTACAATGATACAAAATACTTATGAAAGATTAGCAAAATTTTTCCCTGTCGATGATATTTATATCGCCGTTAATGAAGCATATTCTCAAATGATAATCGAGCAGTTACCAGAAGTTCCAACTAAAAATATTATAATCGAACCATTTGGGCGCGGCACCGCTCCAATACTTGGATTTGTTGCAACTATGCTCGATAGTCAATTTGCTTCCGATGATGTTATGCTTGCTTTCCCCGCCGACCAAGTTATTTCTAATTTGGGCGAATTCTACCAAAGCCTTGATATTGCTATTCAAGCCGCAAGCCTTAATAATAATATTGTTACAATTGGTATCGACCCGACAAGACCCGAAACGCAGTTCGGATATGTGCAATATAGCGAAGAAAGAAATTCGCTCGGCGAGCTTTTCGATAAAGGAGTTCGGCTATGCACAACTTTCGCGGAAAAGCCAGATAAGGAAACAGCCAAAAGATTTTTGGAAAGTGGCGATTTTATTTGGAACAGCGGTATTTTTGTTATGAAGCATGGGACATTCAAGGAAGCGTTCCATAAATATCTGCCGTTCTATGCAGAGCAGTTTGAAACGTTAAAGCAATACATTGGAAAAGATACATTTAGCGAAGAACTTGAGAAAATATATAAAATGCTAAATCCTATTTCTATGGACTACGGCATTTTGGAAAAGGCAGATAACGTATTAGTCGTTAAATCTTCTTTCGCTTGGTCAGACTTAGGCAATTGGGACGAGCTTTATCGATTATCAATGAAAGATGCAAGAGATAACGTTATAGAAGGCGAAGTGCTGACGATAAATACATCAAACTCGCTGATTAGCTCCGATAATCGCATAATCTGCACCATTGGCGTCGAAGACTTAATCGTAGTGGATTCGCCGAATGGTCTGCTTATTTGCAAACGCTGCAATTCAGAGCAAGTGCATGAAATGGTCGATTTGATGCGAAAAAAACAGCTTAAAAAATATTTATAAATTGATATGAAACTATATACAAAAACCGGAGATAGCGGATTAACAAGTCTTAACGACGGCAAGCGAGTCAAAAAAAACGCTGCAAGAGTTGAAACTTACGGCACAGTCGATGAGCTAAACGCTATCATCGGAATAGCCCGCTCTTTTGATTTGCCTTCGGAAATGGAAGCTGATTTTGAGCATTTAAGCTTGGATTTATTCAATCTGGGCAGCGATATTGCAACCCGCCGAAATGCCGATGTCAAGTTCAAAGTAGTGCGGATTGAGCAGGGGAATGTCGATTGGCTTGAACGAAAAATTGACGAATACGACGAGAAATTGCCGACCCTTACGCATTTTATTTTGCCGGGCGGCACCAAAGCCGCTGCATTTTTGCATCAAGCGCGGACAGTTTGCCGAAGAGCCGAGCGGCTTGCAATTTCGCTATCAGAAAGCGAAGATATAGGCGAATTTGTCGTTATTTATCTAAATAGGTTATCGGATTATTTGTTTGTTGCGGCGAGACTTGCTAACTTCTATGCAGGCAAGAGCGATATTCTTTGGAAGCCATAAAATTTAGGAGTAGTTATGAAAAGACCAGATTGGGATCAATTATATATAACGATGTGCTACCTTGTCGGCATGCGCAGCAGAGATCCGCATACCCACGTGGGCAGCGTCATTGTCGATGCGGACAATGTGCTCGTTTCGACTGGATATAATTCGCTGCCGCGCGGCATTGGGATTGACAGAGATGAAAAGCGTGTTTCTCGCGACGAAGGCGAAAAGTATTACTGGGTGGAGCATGCAGAAAGGAACGCTATATATAACGCAGCTCGCCGCGGCACAACGCTGAAAGGCTGCAAGCTATATGTGCCTTGGACTCCTTGCACCGACTGCGCTCGCGGGATAATACAAACTGGCATCTCCGAAGTAATAATACACCAAAATGGACAAGAATTTTACGATAAAAATACAAATGGAAAATGGGTAGAATCCTATAAAAAAGTCGCGGCAATGTTTTTAGAGGCAGGGGTAAAGGTAAGATATGTATCTTGCGATATTGTCGTCCCAGAAATTTTTATGAACGAAAAAATTCACCCAGCCGCAATATTATTGAATAAAGAAAAATTATAAATAAATTAAAATGATGAATATGAAGAAAGTAATTGTTTTTGGTGGTGCGTCCGCTATTGCAGTTGAAGTTGAAAAATTATTTGCACTTGAAGAAGCAGAATTGTGCTTGCTTGATTTAAAACTTTCTCGCTTAGAAACAGTAAAAAAGGATATAATAGCTCGCTCTAAAACTCGGATTGAGCTATTAGAATTTAACGCATTGGACTTTGAAGCACATCAGCAAACGTTTGAAAAAGCAGTGGAATTGCTCGGCGGAGTAGATATTGTCCTTATTGCTTATGGCACTTTGCCTAACCAAAGCGAAATGGAGCAAGATAATTTGAAAGCCATTAGAGAGTTCAACGTAAACGGACTTTCGGTTATATCGTTATCAACTGTTGTTTCTAATTATTTTGAAAAAGTCGGCAAAGGCACTTTGGCAGTTATATCTTCAGTTGCGGGCGACCGCGGCAGAAAGAGCAACTATCTATACGGCTCGGCAAAAGGTGCAACTTCCCTTTTCTTGCAAGGACTTAGAAATAGGCTTTCAAGCACGGGAGTGAATATAATTACCATCAAGCCCGGTATGGTTGCAACACCGATGACAGCCAATATGCCCAAAAGCTTTTTGTTTTCCAAAGCAGAAGCTGTCGGCAGAGGAATATATAATGCTATAAATAATGGCAAAGATATAGCTTACGTTCCCGGATTTTGGAGATGTGTAATGTTGGTCATTAAACTTATACCCGAGTTCATATTTAAAAAGATGAATTTATAATTCGGCACAATTATTGCGATTCTAATTATTATAAGTTTAGTTATTGCATAAATTTTAGTTTGCTCGTGAGGATTGAGATGAAAAGTGTATATGTGCTTTTGTTAGCGTTACTTGTTTCGCTGCCGCTGCAGGCTCAAGAAGAAGAAGAGGTTTATGATTATGAAGCGGCGCTAAAGCAAATGGAAAATGAGCCCCGCTATGGGCTGTTTGGTAATTTTAATTTAAATTTACACAGCACAGACTTCCGCAGCCTTCCGAATGTGCCAAGCTGCTGTCCAAGATTTACCTCTGGTTCTGGCACGGGGCTGGCGTTTGGGGCGCTTTACGAGCATCCTATTAATAAAGATTTCTTTATCGGCTCGCGGCTCGGCTACCATAAATTTTCTGCTGATTTATCTGAATTAGAACCAGAATTTTTTATAATCGATGGAAAATCTTACGAAGGGAAAATCGAACACCTTGTGCAAACGGACTTTAGCCGAATGTTCCTTGGAGCATACCTTGCATATAGACCCATAGATTTTCTATTTTTAAATCTTGGATTTGATATTGGAATGATGCTAAACGCTGACTATCAGCAAATTGAGAAAATCAAAGACCCAGCCGATAGGGTTACTTTTAGCACAGGGCTTAGGTATAGAAATAAAAATGAAGGCGAAATACAAGAAGTTAATAAGGTCAATTACGGCATAAAATTAGGCGCGGGCTATGAGCTAATCATAGCAAAAAATAAATCTTTGCGGCTAACTCCAGAAATTTCATATAGCTATTGGCTGTTGCCGATTGTCAAAGAAAAAACTTGGAGCGTTCATAATGTAGATATAGGCTTTTCGTTGAAATACATTCAGCCGCCACCGCCGCCACCACCGCCATTGCCGCCGCAAGCTCCGCCAATGCCAGAAATCGAGCTTCCGGGCGAACCGCCTGCGATAGTTGCTTCGGTGCGTGCAGTGGAAATCGATGACCGAAATAGAGAGTTGCAGAATTTCAGCTTGAAGCTCGAAGATTTTACTACGCTCAACCTTAGACCGCTATTGAATTATATATTTTTCGATTATAATTCATCAACTTTGCCAGAAAGATATATTAAATTGACAAGCAGCGAAGCCGAAAAATTTACTATGAAGTCGCTCACAAGTCCTGATGCCTTAGAGACTTATTATAATGTCTTGAATATTATGGGGCTTAGATTGAAAGAAAATCCAGAAGTTTCTATTACATTGATTGGAAATAACGCAAATAAAGAAGAAGAAAAGAATAATAGAGAGCTATCTATGGCTCGAGCAAATACCGTCAAAGACTATTTCACTACAGTTTGGGGAATAGACCCAAGGCGAATTACAGTCTCCGCAAGGAATTTGCCCAAAGAAGCTACTGACTCCGACGAGCCGGGTGCTGACGACGAAAACAGAAGAGTAGAGATAATCAGCAATTCATCTATAATATCAGAGCCAGTCATTACAGGCGATACTTTAAGAGTGCTATCCGATACAAAAATCAGGTTTTACACTGAAAGTAACGCAGAAGTTGGCATAAAAAAATGGAAACTATCCATTAAGCAAAATAATAATATAATCAAGGAATTTGAAGGTGCAGAGAAATTGCCAGACTATACAGATTGGACTGTGTCCAACGACGATAATTCGTCGCCCAAGAAAGCGGGGAATTTATCATATCATTTAAGCGTAACCGATAGCTTAAATCAATCGATAGATACCAAGCTGCAGCAAATACCAGTAGAGCAATTAACTGTGGATAGGAAACGATTGGAACGCAAAGAAGATAAAGAGTTTGAGTATTATAGATTGATTTTATTTGGCTATGCTTCGTCGAATTTAAAAAGCGAACACAGAGACGTAATTGATTATATCAAGGGCAGAATTAAGCCACAATCCAACGTTGAAATTAAAGGATATACCGATAGAATAGGCAAAGAAGATGTTAATTTAAGAATATCTACGCAAAGAGCTAATGCTGTGGCTCGCAGGCTGTCCATACGCTCGGCAACGGTTAAAGGCGTGGGAGAAAGCGAATTAATTTATAATAATGACTTGCCCGAAGCCCGCTTCTATTGCAGAACGGTAACTATTAACATTGAAACGCCTATAACGGAATAGCCGAATATGACTAAAGAAGATATATCGCAAAAGCTAATAGAGCTATTTAGCGGGACAGATAGAGCATTCAAATTAGTAGAAATTGCTAAAATTTTAGGTTTTCGCAGCGATTCCGACGATTACTTTCTTATGAAAGAAGTGCTCGAAATGCTTTGCGAACAGGAAATAGTAGAAAAAGCTAAGCGGCGAACCTATAAATTAGCCACCGATAATTTTTCTGGAATTATTGGAAAAATCGAAATATACGATGGGCAAGGCACAGTTGCAAGCGATAATCCGCAGATGCCGTCAGTTGTGGTAAAGCGAGATGCGCTGCATACGGCGCTTAATGGCGATATCGTCGAAGTAAGATTGCTTGCAAGCGTCAAGAAAAAGAAGCCTAGAGCGGAAGTAGTGCGAATAGTGGAGCGGAGTGATGCACCGATTGTTGGCAAAATCGACTATGACGGATATTTTTATTTCCTTGTACCGAGCGATAAAAATCATCATATAGATTTCTTAATTCCACAAAAAAAGCTCAATGGAGCACGGCATGGCGATAAAGTTTCTGCAGTATTCACTGTTTGGGAAGACCCATCGAAAAGCCCTAAAGCTGAAGTTACTAAGATATTAGGCACAGCAGACGACCCAAGAGTAGAATATGATTCTATTCTTGATGAATTCCAATTGCCCACAAAGTTCTCCAAGGAAGTGCTGCGCGAAGCGAGCCAATTCAAGCCCCCAACAAACCGTAAGCCAGCGGGCAGGCTTGATATGCGGAAGGAAACTGTTATCACAATAGATCCAGAAGATGCAAAAGATTTTGACGATGCTTTGTCGCTAAAAATTCTAGATAATGGCAACTATATGCTGGGAGTGCATATAGCCGACGTAAGCCACTATGTCAAAGAAAATTCTGCAATCGATATCGAAGCAAGAACAAGGGCGACAAGCATTTACTTGGTCGATAGAGTTATTCCTATGCTCCCCGAAGAGCTTTCTAATAATATTTGTTCGCTCAATCCTGATTTGCCACGACTTACTTTTTCGGTCTTCGCCGAACTTACTTCGGAATGCGAAGTGGTGAATTATACAATCGAAGAGACGATCATCAAGAACAGCCGACGCTTCAACTATGACGAAATTCAAGATATAATCGATACTGGGAAAGGGGATTTATCGGACTTAATTTTAAGTTTGCACAATTTGACGCATGCTATGCGGGCAAAGCGATTCAGAGAAGGCGGCATACAGTTCGACACTGTCGAATATAAATTCAAACTTGATGAGAATTACTTCCCTACCGAAGTGAAAATCAAAAAGACTACCGAAGCCACTGCATTAGTTGAAGAGTGCATGCTTTTAGCAAATCAAATTGTGGCAGGGCATGTGTCGAAAATCCAAAAAAGCTTTAAGCTTAGAAAGGAATTGCCGTATTTATATAGGATACATGAAGAGCCAGACCAAAAATTACTAAAAACAGCACTGAAATTTGTCAGCACTTTTGGACCGAAAATAAGCAAAAAGACGGTAACATCTAAAGATTTAAATGAGTTACTTTTGCAAGCAGAAGATATGCCCGAGAAAAATATTATACATCAGGTAATAATACGCTCAATGCCAAAGGCAATATATTCCGATAGAAACTTCGGGCATTACGGATTAGGATTTGCCGAATACAGCCATTTCACTTCTCCCATTCGCCGATACCCAGATTTATATATACATCGCTTATTGAAAGAGTATTTAAAAGGCAAGCCCGATAGCAAACGCTTGGATTTCCTTGCTAAACTATCCAAAGACGTTGCTAATCAGTCTTCTGGCAGAGAGCGGTTAGCGCTTGACGCAGAGCGGGCATCGAACAAAGTGGCTCTATCTATTATCGCAGACCATCACCTTGGCGAAGAGTTTACTGGCTTAATAGTAGGCGTAACTTCGTTTGGGTTATTTGTGCAGCTTGATGAAATTTATGTCGAAGGCTTGCTGCATATCAAGGATATGCAAGATGATTACTACGTTTTTGACGAGACAAATTATAGAATTATAGGAAAGCGTCGTCATAAAATATATAAGCTCGGCGGCAGCGTAAGGGTGCGGATAGCAAAAGTCAACATTGCAAGGCGCCAAGTAGATCTTGCTTATGTATCTGATTAAACTTAAATAATTAATTAGAAAGTCTAACTGACTGCATATCCATAAGAAAAGGTTTGGCTTTAAGAAGTTCTACACATAGAAAGTGTAGGACATCTGGAAAACAGCGTATATACAAGGGAGCATGCTCCCTTGTATAAAGACATAGTCAGTCAAAATTCCTATTGCATTATCTGGATTCAGCTTATCCTCCAAAATTCAATGTAATAAATTTTGCTATATATTTCTTAAATTGCGTTTATAAAGATGCGGATTTTTAGTAAAATAGGGAAACAATGGATATAGTATCAAAACCTACGATATTAAGCGGTATCACTCCGTCGGGCATATTGACTATTGGTCATCTGACAGGCGCTATGCTCAATTGGGTGCGTATGCAAGATGAATACAACTGTTATTATATGATTGCCGATATGCACGCAATCACCGCAAGGCAAAACCCTGCAGAGTTGCGGCAACGAACATTGGACACTGCCGCGATGTTCCTTGCGGCTGGTATTTCACCCGAAAAAAGCACTTTGTTTATTCAATCGCATGTGCCCGCCCATAGCGAGCTAACTTGGGTGCTCAGCACATTTACTGGTATGGGCGAATGCTCTAAAATGACTCAATTCAAAGATAAATCGCAAAAGCATTCCGAAAACGTCAATGTCGGGCTATTTACTTATCCGATTTTGATGGCATCTGATATTTTACTATATCAAGCCGACCTTGTGCCAGTTGGCGAAGACCAAAAGCAGCATTTGGAGCTAACTCGAAATTTAGCTCAGCGGTTTAATCATCATTATTCCGATACTTTCAAAATGCCAGAGCCATATATATCTAAAGTGGGTGCAAGGGTAATGAGTTTGCAAGACCCCACTAGCAAAATGTCGAAATCAGATGAAAATCAAAATGCTACGATATTTTTGAATGATAAGCCCGAAGTAGTTAAAAATAAAATAAAAAGAGCGGTAACAGATTCTGACGCAACTGTCAAGTTCGATGTGGAAAATAAGCCCGGTGTCTCCAACTTAATGCAGCTTTATAGCATTGCCACTGGAATGAGCTTCCCAGATATTGAAAAAATGTTTGATGGCAAGGGCTATGGTGATTTCAAGGCTGAAGTAGCCGAAAAAGTTGCAGAATTTATTAGACCTATTAGCGAAAAATTTGCTGAGATTTCTTCTGATAAAAATAAGTTGAAAGAAATCTTATCGGTTGGCGCCGAAAAAGCCTCTTATGTAGCGAATAAAACGCTGAGAAAGGTATATAAAAAAGTTGGATTTGTTAATTTTTAAATTTTACTCTCTACGAAAATAGGCAAGTGAGATATGCCCCCGCTTGCCTATTTTTAGATTGCTATGTATTACGATTATTCCAAAGAGCCAATTTCTGCTTCTACTGCATCGAGTATTTCGCCAGATTTCACTAGTGCTTTCATTGTGTTGTGGTCTGCATAAAGCGGTCGGTCTATATCCAAGAACTCAACATACTTGCGGATAACCTTTTTAGCCGCTTCCACTCCACGACCATTTGCGAATCCGCGGAAATCAAGCGCTTGAGCCGCAGCCATAAATTCAATACCCAATATGCCGTAAGCATTGTCCAAAATTTGAGCATTTTTAAGTGCTGTGTTCATACCCATAGATACAAAATCTTCTTGGTCGGCAGCAGCTGGAATAGATTGAATTGAAGCTGGATTTGATAATATCCTTTGCTCGACTATCAGCATATCGGCTGTGTATTGGCTTAGCATCATGCCCGAGAACATTCCCGCACCTTTAGTCAAGAACGCAGGCAACCCTTGGCTTAGCGCTGGGTTGAGCATTCTATTTAATCTTCTTTCGGAAAGAACGCATGTCATTGTTATCGACGAGCCTGCAAAGTCCATTGGTAATGATACTGGAGTGCCTTGGAAGTTAGCGCCAGTCAGAGTAAGGTCGTCTTCTGGTATAAATATTGGGTTGTCGCCAACTCCATTAAGCTCTATTTCTACTTGCTTGCGGGCGTAAGCGACTGCGTCGTGAGCAGCTCCGATAACTTGCGGAGTTGAGCGCATCGAATAAGCATCTTGAACTTTCGTTTTAATTTTTCCAGTAACAAGGTCGCTACCTTCAATCAGTTTTTTAATTGATTTAGCGCTACGAACAGCACCAGAAAATCCGCGCAATTGATGCAGACGCTGGTCGTAAGGCTTCATATTGGCAAGCAATGCTTCAAGCGACATAGCAGCAGCGATTTCCGCCATTTTTAATATGCGGTTATATTCCCAAAGATGAATAGCGCTCATAGCGGTCAGCAAATTAGAGCCGTTGATTGTTGCAAGTCCGTCTCTTGCTTTGAGTCCGGGCACTTCAATGCCAGCTTTTTCTAACGCTACTTTGCCCGGCAGCCTTTCGCCTTGGTAGAACGCTTCGCCTTCGCCCATCATCAAAAGCGCTATTTGCGACATTGGAGATAGGTCGCCGCAAGCGCCAACTGAGCCTTTTTGGCATACTACTGGAGTAACGCCTTTATTGAGCATTTGCACAAGCGTATTGGTTATTTCTGGGCGGCAGCCCGAATTGCCGTGAGCATGGACGTTTATTCTGCCAAGCATTGCGCCGCGGACATATTCTTCGGGAGCTGGGTCGCCGATACCAGCGGAGTGATTATAAATTAAAAACTTTTGAAATTCTTTGATTTGCTCATCGGTTAATACTATCTCGGAAAACTCGCCGATACCAGTGTTTACGCCATACATTATCTCGCCTTTTTCTACTTTCTTTTCGAGCATTCCCCTGCATATTTTTATGCGGTCTAATGCGGCGCTGTCGAGTTCTACGTCAGCTCTATTGCGTGCAACTTCGACGACTTTCTCGATTGTCAAACTTGAACCATCAATTTTAATTGCCATTTTAGCCTCAATTTTTTCTAAAAAGTAAAGAACATTATTTTGCAAACAGCAAAATTAGCATAAATTTACAAGAAAAACAATATTTAAGATATTAGAAAATTGATAGAAAAGCTGGGCGGGGGATTTGGGGTTATTTTAATCCCGAAAGGATTTGATGTGTATAGAAAATAAGATTGCATAACACAATGCGACCCCGTCGGGGTCGTATAAATCACCGTTTCTTCATTACTACAAACATTTGAACCCTTCGGGTTCGTTACTAGTTGACTTTAAGATATGGATAAAATTTTGGAGAAGTAGAGGCACAACCGAAAAAAAGCAGCTCTATAAGAACTGCCCCAAAACTCAACTAACTTGCAAAAAATTATACTTCTTTTGCTGCAACTTCAACAGTGTCTCGAATTTCTACAAATGAAGATACTTTTGTAATTTTAAATACTTCCTGCAATGTCTTATTTACGTTGCAAAGAAATAGCTTACCGTCTGCATCTCGAAAATCTCGATTTAATTTGATTAGCTTGCCAATTACAATCGAACTGAAGTATGTAACATTTTGAAAATCAAGCATCAAGTGCTTTTTTTCACTTTTTAAGACACCGTTAGCCATAGTAAGAAAATAATCAGTTTCTTCTCCACCGACAAATTGCCCATTAAGGTGCAAAACCGAATATGCGGGGAATTCTTCAATAGTTGACTTCATATTAAATTAATTTTATCCATTTTTCATAAAAAATACAATATATTGAAGTTTAATGAACAATTTTATTTCAAAAGTTATAATTGTTTTTCTGCATTCGATTAAATTAGTTATTTTTACAATTTAGTGAGCCAATATTTAATAAAATTATTGCAGAATGATTAATAAAATAAAATCTCTCGTAAGCGATACCATGATTTATGGTGTATTCCAAGTGCTTGGAAGGTTTTTGTCGTTTTTACTAACTCCTTTATATACAAATTATTTGACAAAAGTAGAACTTGCCGAAACAACCTATATCTATTCAATTATCGCATTTTTAAACATCATATTTTCGTTTGGAATTGAGTCCTCCTTTTTCCGATTTTATGACAAAGACGACCCAGCCCGTAGCAAAAAAGTATTTACCAACGCATTCTTGATAATTGCTTCCATAGCGGCAACTGTCGCACTATTAGTGATTTTGACCGCTGATACTTTTGCAGATAGCTTCGTAGAATTGCGAAATCCCGCACTTGTGATACGGCTTGCAATACTAATCCCTCTGTGCGATTCGCTAATTTTCATACCTTATGCGTATTTGCGTATGACAAGGAGAGCCAAGAAGTTTGCTACGACAAGGTTTGTGCTGATTGTTATTGCTGTTATCAATAATATTATTTTCGTTGTGATAATGAGAACGGGCGCAATTGGAGTGATAGTCTCGCAGTTATTGGCTGCTATAGTTGGAATTGCAATTGTCGGGAAAGATATAAAGAATAATTTTATCGGCAAAGTTGATTTCAAGATGATAAAGGAAATGATTGTCTTTGGGCTGCCGACTTTGCCTGCGAATATATCAGCTATGATACTGCAAGTTGCCGACCGTCCATTTTTGAAGGCGCTTGCATCGACCACAGATTTGGCTATCTATTCAGTAAACTATCGCCTTGCAATACCGATGATGCTTGTTGTTACGGTGTTCGATTATGCGTGGAAGCCATTTTACTTGAGCAAATATAAAGAAGAAGGCTCATCAGAAATGTTCGCAAGAGTATTTACTTACTACACATTAGCTTGCTCGATGGTATTTCTCGCCACTTCGCTATTTATCGAATATGTTGTGAAAATGCCATTTATTGGTGGCAAATTCATTGCGGCGGACTATTGGGTGGGGCTTGGAGTAGTGCCTATAATTCTTGTGGCATTCTTCATAAATGGCACACAATCGCATTTTGCCGCTGGCTTTCTTATCACAAAAAATACTAAATATGTCGGCATATCCGTCGGGCTTGGTGCAGCCGTCAGCTTGCTGCTTAATTGGTTACTTATACCAATATTATCATATTGGGGTTCGGCAATTGCAATCGTTACGGGCTATGTTTTTGGTGCGGGGACTTTATTTTTCTTTCAGCGAAAATTTTATCCTATCAAATACGAATGGAAAAGAATTTTTACTATTGCTGCCGCCGCCGCAATCATCTATTTCGCGGCTATGAGCATAACTCGTGATATTGCTCCGCTGGCGGG
>JAKIZN010000254.1 GCA_022708005.1 Bacteroidota bacterium
GCTTTATTATTTTTTGTAGCAACATACATTTCGCCCATAAATTCGCCATCGTCGAGTTCAAACATATAAGTAAATTTTTTGCCTGCCACTCCATCTATCATAATATCGTCTTCTTTATAGAGATCGCCCGCAAATATTTTATTCACTGCAATGATTGAATCCAATGTCATCGTGCTATCCATTAGCACTACGTTGAAGTCGATTTTTGCGCCGGGGAATCCTTTGCTGTCATACTTTGAAAACCTTGAAAGAGCATCGTTAGATGAAAAAACAACAAATCTCACACCCGGCACTTTTGAAGTTACCCAATTAGAAGGATACTTGATAGAAAACTCGGTGTCGCTGTCCTTATATTCTTGCAAGCTGGCAATTTCCACTGGATCGCCAAACTCATTGCCGCAGGAAGTGATTATTGCCACAGCCATAATCATCGGTAAGTAAAACTTGAAAAATCGTTTCATTTTTTGCTCCTTTGATAAATTAATTTGAATATTGAATAAAACAATTTCACAAAATAGAGATTTTATTCAAAATAAACAATAAATATTTAGATAAATTAAAAGGCTTGAGCATTTTTTCTACGAAAAATAGCGCAAGCCCATAAAAAATTACGTATAATTATAGTTATTATAGACCCACTCTGAGCATAATATACGACCAGAAAGCTGGATCGGTTCGCTCAGGGTTAGAAATTATAGGTCCAACGGTATAAATATCTTTCATCACGTCGTCTGGCAGAAATATTGCTCCGCCCCATTCGAGCGTGGTATTTTTCAGTAAGTTTACCCTAGCAATTATATCTAATTCATTCCCAAGTTTTCTGCTTAAGCTGCCTCTATCTGTTCCGTGCAATATTCTATATTGTTTATTAGTTGTGAAGTTATGTGCTTCAAGTATAAACGAGAAAGGCTTTTGGTCATAGACCATTTTCAAATAAATATCATTTAGCCCACGTGAGCCTGTGCTTTTGTTTATATCATTGAAATAGTCCATTCCACCATAAAAACTATGCTTCACTTGGTATGATGCGTCGTATGTATTGTTTATTTTTCCTTCCCTCAAATCCTTTTCGCTTGTGCCAGAATTTACATCTGCATTGATTCCAATAGTCAAATCATCAAACTGATAATTCAAACTTACTGCAGCGGTATATGCTTTAACTTGCATCGGAGCCATAGAAGTAGTTCTGTCGCCAGCTTCGCCACCTTGATAAGCCGCTTCAAATAACGAATAGAAGTTGTCAACGGAGAACTTATAATGAATGCCACTTACAAATCTATTTGAGGTCAAATTGTTTTTTGGAGTGCGTTTGCGGTTATTGTCATAGTAGGAAAAAACATCGAGATAATGCTCTTTATCAAAGGCGAATTTGCTCCAAAAACCATATACATTATGCCCTTCGTCTGGAGCAGCGGGATAAGCATATTGACTTGGCGATGCGCCGCCCCAATAGGTATGACTGCTGTGCGTTAAAGCAAAAATGTCTATTCCAAATGGCTTTGTATCATAGTTAATTTTAACTCCGTCCCAAGAGCGCGAAATATAGCTAAATTGGTTAGAAGCAAATATACGTCCGTTTCTCATCTGCATCTCAAATCTTCCTGCTCGCACATTGAGTGGCACGTCCATGATATTCTTGAAATCAACATAAGCTTGGTGCAAATCAACGTTTTTTATGCTGGCAACTGTATTTTTTGTTTCACCCCAGATCCGCGAATCTTGCACTTGAATAAAAGCTGATATGTTGCTTGTGAGTTGTTTTTCTACACCCAACCGCGTTCTCATAGTCGTGAAAGAAGCTGGATAAGTTTTGTTAGAAAAATCTCTGCCGTCAAGCTCTGTTCGTAATTGTATTTGCCCAGAAAATTTCCAATCGTCGCTCTGCGAATATGCAATGCTCGAAGTAACAAAGAGCAGCAGTGCTAAGACAGTTGAAAGTTTTTTCATAGGTACCCCCTACAGTAAAAAATTTAAAAATGTAATTAAAAGTATTGCTGCACTAACAGCGCTATTGCAGCCTAAAATTCCTGTATAAAACCGTTATATTTTCTGCCACTACTGCGACTAAAATTATTGCGCCTTAATTGTAAAAGCAGACAGCATTTTATCAAAGTCCGGACGAAGTTTGTTAAAGTCCTCCTCTGAATTAGCAAGGCAAACCACATGAAACAAGCTGTTGCCTTGGGTAATAAAATAAACATTATACATCAATTTGCTTTGATGAGGAGCGCCGCTGGGGATTAACACATTGTACTCCAACAACTTAGCATCGTAATTCCCGACCTTCACATCTTTTACGTCGCCCCAATTCATAGTATAGCCACTCTTATTCTCATTTTCCTTATAGCGCTCTATTGATTGAGCGACAGTTGCAAACGGAGCGGGCTTACGGCACCAGAACTCACCATTTACATCAGGCAATCTGTATCTAAACAAAGTATAGTTATCGTCAAACGCTTCCCAACCGGGAGCAGGAGTGGTTGAAGCAGTGTAAGTTTGGTCGTCGTTTGAAACATTTTCTTGAACGGGTTTCCCCTCTGATTTGTTGGCTGCATCTGTATCGTTATTGCCTCCGCAAGAAACGAAGAGAAGCAACAGCACTAATAGCAGCGATGATAAAAAAGTCTTTGTCATAGCAAGCCTCTTATAAAAATGAACATTTGAACATTATAGTAGGCTTTTTGCCCACATAACTATATTTTAGTGTTATGTTTCTCCATGCTTTCAGTTTATTTATCATTAGCGCCTTGCTCAAAGTGATATTTTGGTTCTATCCTCAAGTTGTTTGCAATAGTATTAACGGATAAAAAAAATAATATTGGAATCATTGTAACATTTTGCATAATTTATCGTAACGGCTTTTAGATATTGATTGATAATTTAAAATTAAGGTTAAACATGAAATTTTTGACAAAAATGGCAATTGGAGTAGCTATCTTATTGCTTGCTTCAGCGGGTACTTGGGCTCAAATATACCAAGACGCAACTGACGACGAAATTGCAAGACTGAAAGAAAAGCCTCTGCATGGCTTACTCGGATTAAGCTTTATTAACTCTGTCCCGCAAAATGAATTTCACGAAAAT
>JAKIZN010000011.1 GCA_022708005.1 Bacteroidota bacterium
CTTGATTTTCGTGCTGCTATTTGCCGTGCTTATAATTGTCATCAAATCGTTGCGTAAAAGTTTAATTGCTATTTTCCAAAGAGTTATAGGCAAGTCCAAAAGCAATTTCCTGAATTTTGCAGTAAATAAGCTAAAGAAAATTTTTGTTCCAATAGAATACTACGCATCTATTTATTTTTCAATTCAATACTTAGAGCTGCACGAAAAAGTCGAAAGGACAATCGACGTATTAGGACTGATAATTTTAATTTATTATGTCATAAAATTAGCGATGGCGGTTGTGGATTACGCCATTACTGCCAAAATAGAAAGCTCTGAATCACCGAGTAAAGCTCATGCGATGCGTTCGGTTATCCCCGCAATTAATATTTCAATGTGGGTAGTGGGTTCTGTTCTATTGCTGAAGCTTTTGGGATTTGACGTGTCGGCGATTGTCGCGGGACTTGGAATTGGTGGAATTGCCGTAGCTTTTGCGGCGCAGGGCATACTTGGCGATATATTTAGCTATATATCAATTATAGCAGATAAGCCTTTTGAAATAGGGGACTTAATCGATATAGACGGAATCGCTGGCAGAGTTACATATATCGGCATAAAAACTACTCGGCTTATAAGCGTTACTAGCGAGCAGCTTATAATTTCTAATTCAGATTTGACAAAGTCGAGAATTAGAAATTATCGGAAAATAGAAGAGCGACGCGCTGAAATCATACTTGGCGTTGCATACAGCACTCCAGCCGAAAAGTTAGAAAAAGTGCCGATAATCATTAAAAATATCATCGAAAAAACTGATGGAGTGCGGTTCGACCGCTCGCATTTTTATTCTTACGGCGACTTCAGCTTGAATTTTCAAACGATTTATTGGTGCATAGGCAGCGATTATTACGTTTTTATGGACAAACAGCAACATATTTTGCTTGAAATTTCCAAAGAATTTGAAAAAGAAAATATTGAATTTGCCTATCCGATACGCAAGATATTTACGAGCAGCAACGGATAAATAGCGAATTTTAGCGCATTATCACAAATTTACCGTAAGCGTTATCGAAATAAAGGCTGTTCTTAATTCTTATCATATATAGATATAAGCCAGTCGGCAGCGAATTGCCGTAGCTATCGCGATTGTCCCAATCGATAATATTTTCGCCAACGGTAACTGGCTGCTCAAGTTCTCGCAGCAGTTCGCCCGCAAAATTATATATCGAAATTACCGCATTGCCTTCGTTTCTAGGCGATTGAACTGAAAATTTGAAATTAGAGCTATAGCTCGAAGGATTTGGATAAACATAATTATCTACAATTTTGCCAGATCGCACTATTTTTAGCAAATATCGAAGTGTATCTTTATTAGACGAAGCATCTGAAAAATATACAAATACGGAATTGTCCGTTTCGGTTAAAGTATCGGGCAGAATAGTCAATTTTGCTTTCAACGGGCTGCCATGCTCGAATAGCTCAAGGTCGTATTTTCGTGTATTCGCGGCAGTCTGCATAGCTCCGTTAATTCTAACCAAAACGTCTGTGTTTCGCGTCAGCGGCAGAGCCGAATTATCATATATCTCAACTGTGATTTCTGGCGATGAACTTATATAATCGCCATTAGCAATGTTTTTACCATCGAATTTTACTACTGCGGTTGGCTTGGCAGTATCCTCGAATATTGTAACGTGATTTTGCGTAACATTATTAAAATTAAACAGTTCGGCAATTGGCAGCTCGATAGATTTGCTCACTATCACTTCGCCAGAAAAATGTTCTGTGCCGAAAGCGCTGGCAAAATCAACGGCTGTATCTTTATCGATAAAAGGAATAATTTGTTCAACTTCTGCCTTTGGGAAATTAGCACCAGAAAACGCGTGTTTCAGCTTAATATTTTCAGCCGAAGACCGCAGCGAAAGATTACGTATTCGCGTAGATGAGCCAAGCGTATCGCCCCGCATCAAATTAGATTTATCTAATGCAGTCGCAGAGCGGACTATCGCAAGCTCTGGAGCAGGAACTAATCGCAACGACACACGGCTAACTTTGCCCTCGGCTTTGTGGCTATCCCTTTCTAGCGAAATTTCAAAATTAGCAAATGGGTATAAATCGGCGGAAACGTCGGAAATATCTAACTCGCCAAAGTCCGATATATCCCTTTCTAATGTTGATGTTCCTTCAGCATTTGAAAAAGTTACTTTTGCAGCAACATGGGCGCCCTCATCGGCAACTCCTTGCAAATATAGACGTTTCCACTGCTTTGCTGGACCGAACATTTGAGATGTGGCTTTTCCGCGGCTTGCAAAAAATTTCAATGCACCTCTAACATAAGAAGAATCGTAATCATTTATCATTTCAAATACTTCGCTTGGGCTTGCTCCTTTGTATCCAACGAAAGCGTAAGATTTATTCATGCCTAAGCCGCCAGCCTTTGTGGCGCCAAATTGTTCTAATAGCGTTACAAGCGAATCTATATAAGCAATTCCTTTTTTAGGAGATAGCTCGACAAAGGCACGGTAGGATTGCCCGCAATTTGAAATCATCACATAATCATCTTCCGTTACGGTATCCCGCAATAATCTAACGAAATTTTCAGCGTCTTCGAGGCTTTCCCAAGTATCATATCGCATATATCTGCCTTTGGGATTATCAGTGTTTTTAGGTAAAATAACTACATTAATCCCGCGCAAATATTGATGATCGTAATAAATATCGTCGCCCAAAGCAATTTTGCCCCAAGAAGTAAATTTTCCTTCTGGGTCGCCATTGACGCTTAAAACATAGAAATCAACCTTTGGATTGCTAATAGAAAGTGCATTGCCCGACGTCGACATATTTTGGCAGTTCATTTCATTGAAATGCTCTGTGGTGAATAAACTTACATCTGTTTCCGAAATATCCTTTGTTGCATAAAACGGCTGAACAACTTCGTAGCCCTTCACTCCAGTACTTAAATTGAGCAAACTATACGATAAATAATACTCCTTTCCTTCGCTTAACGCTGCCTGCGGTCTCCAATCTATATGGGTCTCATATTTTAATATTTGGCTGCTATCCGAGCTAACGACAAGATTAGTATCGCCATCGCTAATTGTATATATTTTAAAGAAATACTCAAATTGCGGAGCATTATCATGCAGAGCATTATCATTCGCAGTATCGTCAAGCGGATTTACGAAGCGAAATATTGGCTTGCTCGCCGATACGTTCCAATTAGTAAGCGGCTCTATCGGCATCAAATTTTGCGAATAAACATAAAATTTCGTTCTATATACATTGTCAGATAAATTAGCGTCAGCGAAGTTGTTGCACTCGATAAACATCTCTATGCTATGCTCGCCGGGCATACCCAGAATTGGCAAATCAAATCGGAAATTTTGATATGAACAAATTAAGTCATAATCAAGATATAGCGTATCGCTAATTGATTTATAAGTGCGAATTAGCCTCACGCGGAATGGCTTGCCGACAGCATAGCCGTTGTTGTAAAAACTGCCTATACAGCTTACTGTCTCATCGCTTTCTGTGGGCAAATTAGCATCGGCTCCCGAGCCGTATAAATGAACATCTTCATCTTGAAAGAACAAATCGGGCCTGTTGCCTAAACGTATGGATACCATTGGATCGCCCAGCAATTGCAGCAGTTCCCTTGTTGCTTTATAAACGCTATTATCGCCGTAGTTGCTGTCATACATCCGTGATTTTCCGTAATATAGAATATCGCCAGCCCGACGCAAAGCAATGCGATAATCGAGCATACCGTCCATCATATAATTCATAATTGCTGCTGCGCCATCGACTAATCCAACTCCAGTAGAGCCAAAAGCCGCGACAAATCCGACATCTTTGGCAAGTATGTATGTTTCGTTTCTGCCATGCAAATCCAAAGGCTCGGCAAACGCACCGGCATTGCAAGCAAGTGTGGATAAAAATCCAGTTCTTTCCTTGTTGTTCATATACTCCACTTGCCAGCCGTCCAAATCAAACACTTGCGACGAAGCATGTCCGAAAAAGTGAGTCCATATCACTCCACTATTCAAATGCGATAAAATCTTCGGACCTAACTCTTCGCTGCTAGCTTCTCTGCTTTCGATGCCCACCCAGACGGTATCGCCACACACGGGATAAGGCACAACTTTATCGAACACGTCATACCGATAATTAGCAAACGAGCGTCGCTCCGTTTCGTCGCCACCGGAAAGAAACATGAAATTTTTCATCCAGCTTGCATTGGGCTGCTTTTCAAATGCTACGACTTTGTCGTAGTAACTTTTCACTTGTGCGGGCTCTTGTGCGGGAATTCTTCCGACAATTAAATCTGGATTATTAGGGTCATCGCTGTTCAGAAAGCTATACCAATAGTCCGTAACGGGTTGCCCAAAAGAAGGCACCCAATCTTCTCCTTTCGAGCCGGGGACTATTTTGCGGGCGTCCCAAGATGCGTCGCCGACGATAAGCAAATATTGAAGTTTAGGTGGCGCCCAATTGTTATAGGCAAATTTTAAAAATTCTTTGATGGAATGCGGTGATTTCTTGCCGTAGCCGAACTCTTTATATATGTCTTCTACGTCGATTGTTCTTACTTTTACTCCTTTGCCCTTGCGATATTGCTCAAATAGCTTTGCTTCGTTGATAAATTTACTATGCGAGATAATTACTAATTCTGCGGGGCTGAGATCACCTCTCAAATTAGAATTAGCCACGCTTTCTATGGCTGCATCTTCGATAGCAGAATCGGCAGCACAGAAAAGCGAGTAAGCCTTATTAGCTTCAAGGTTTATGCTTGCAGAAAAACTTCCAGCATTTTGAGCGGGAATAAAGCCATTTATCGAAGCGATACTTTGATTACTGTTTTCGTATATCTCCGAAGTTAAGCCTTTTTTGCAGGCAAATGACCAGTAGTTTCCTGCAACCGCAAGCGAAGCCATTTTGCTGCCTAAATTAACAAAATAATTGGCTAATCCCGCGGGCAACGGATAATCTGAATTGTATGCTGCTATAATTAGCGAAGAATCTGGCAAATTAGATATTTGGCTTATTATTTCATTGCTATTGATTTCGCCGCTATAATGCCTTAAATTGAGTTTGCCCGAAATGCCTTTATATCCTAACAGCAGCCCACTGCCTTCAAATCTTGCGAGCGAATCATTGACTAATACAACAGTAGCTGATTTTCCAGCTGACGCCACAAATCTGTAGCCTTCCGTTCCGCTTGCGATTAATATCGCACTTGATATAGTATCAATTGCATACATTTTAGAGCTGCCAAATCCGCCGATATTAATTTTAGAATTTTCTCCTAAATGCGAAACATCAAATTGCACGAAGTCATTTATAACAAGCGGTTCAGCCTTGCCTTTAATGTTGAAATAATCAATGCCGAGCATACCGTTTGAAGTATCTACCCTTTTATTGATAATCCTAATAGAATTGCTTCCTGCATAAAACATATCGCGGCGCCCCTTGATAGATACGAAGTCGTCTGTCCACTTATTCAAGCTCACCGTTGAAACTGTATCGCCGTTCAGCAAGGTATTGAAATAATAAGATTGCTCGGGATCGATGCCACCAATTGCAACGCCAGAGCCAGATTTGGCAGTATTCAGCGTTCTATATTTATATGATATTTCAAGTTCGCCATTAGCGGGAGGTATGAAATTGAAATTTTCGCTAAATTGCAATAGCGGGATTTCTCCGCTATGAGCAACCCTGTGCAGTTTAGCCCAATACCAGCCTTCAAATTGGTCGGTGCGCGGGAATATATCCACAGTGCCAAGAAAATATTCTTTTTCTTTTTCTATATGACAATTAACATCTACTTCTGTAATTTCCTTATCTGCAATGACTTGTGGCATAGCCTTTAATCGCAAAGGGCTGCTGCTTATGTCGTAACATAAATAAAACGCGGCTATATCTGTGTAATTATCGAACCAAGTAGTGTCGCCTTTGGCTCGGCTTCCTATAAAAAGTATTTCGGCTTCGTCTGTTATCAAGCCATTTGGGGAATTAACATAAATTGGATAATCTTCGCCATTGCGAAGTAAATGCAAGCCTGCGATGTCAAGGTCTCGCCATTCTGGTACGAGCGAAATAATCTTTGAAACAGCAATTTTGGCAATACCGTCTTTTCGAGTAGATATTTTCAAATATTTAAGTTCAGGACGATACCATGAATTGCCTGCTTGGATTTGCTCGCTTTTTTTGAAATTTTCATTAGATAATTCAATAAAATTCGCCTGGCGCGAGTTGATTAAATCAGCAAAAAAAGCTGGACTAATCGGGCTTTTGTCTGTGCTTGGGAGATAGTTAGCTTTGGAATTGAACTTTACATCAATAAATATAGAATCAGCGATATAAGCCTTGCCCTGCTTTGATACAAAGGGCTGTAGCAGAATATCGGCTATTTCTACTCCTCTTCTTGTCCCTAAAAAGTGCTTGTTTAATTGAAACGCTAAATCGTTTTTTGCAATGCCGTCTACTGGCAAAAGGTTTTCGCAGCTATATTTAACTGTCGCATCGTCAAACTTTGGCAAACCGAAGCTAAATCTGAGGCTAAAGGTATGCGTACCTGTATCGCGAAGCAGGTATTGCTCTGCTCCGTAATCGCTTTTTGTATCAAGCAATTTGGATAGTCCAGAAGCGCTAACGCTAAAGCCATTTGGATTTAATTCGACTTTGACTTCTGCCACAGCAAAATAATGGCAGCACAAAACTACCAACGCAAACAGCACTTTTCTCATAAGGCATACTCGTTATTTATTCGAATCGAAAAGCATCGCAAGCAGTGCCATACGAACGTATAGCCCGTTTGCAGTCTGGCGAAAATACGCGGCACGGTGGTCGCTATCGACTTCGTGAGATATTTCCACAGAGCGCGGCAATGGGTGCATAATGATAGATTTTTCCTTCATTTTTCTTATTACATCTATGTTGATGTTATATTGCTCCAAATCAATATGCCTATTGTATAATTTATCTCGCTCAATTCGAGTTTGGTAGATAACATCTACTTTGCCAATAATGCTCGCAGCGCTGTTTAAAAGCTGATAGCCAATACCCTTTTCGTCCAAATGCTCCAATATATCACTCTTTATTTGCAACTCATCTGGAGCTACAAAATAAATTTTCACATCTTCAAATTTGCTCAAAAGATAAGTCAGCGAGCGGACAGTTCTGCCGTAATCGAGAGCTCCAATAAATGCAACAGCAAGTCCATCGATAGCTCCGCATTCGTGGTCTATCGTATATAAATCGAGCAACGCTTGGGTTGGGTGCTGTCCGCCGGAGCCGTCGCCAGCATTGATAATCGGCACATTAGATATAGCAGCCGCCCGTTTAGCGCCGCCTTCTTTATAGTGCCTCAAAACTATCGCATCGCAATAAGTGGATATAATCCTGATAGTATCTTCAAGTTTTTCGCCTACTATTTCAGAAGAAAAATCCAAAGCGTGCTCAGTTGTCAGCACTTTGCCACCTAAGCGATACATAGCCGCTTCGAACGAGAATCGCGTGCGGGTGGAAGGCTTATAGAATAGCGAAGACATTATTTTGCCTTCGTAATCGCGAGTGCCACCACGAGCCACTATCTCTTTCATAGTGTCTGCTCGCTCAAATAGCTCTTTGATTATAGGAACTGTGAATTGCTGTGATTCCACTATATGCAACATTTCTGCTCCCCTTTAATAGTAATTAAATACAAATATAATCAAATAAAAGGAACTATTGCAAAAATAAGAAAAAAAGTGAAAAAAATAGAGGCAAATAGTGCAATGGGGGAAATGTCTGTCTCGCACTAGGAAAGGCTTTAAGATGTCCTACACCTATTCTTGTCTGAATCACGATTCTCAAGATTAAAGGGTTAACAAGATGATTTTCGCCTGCTATTCACTTTTCTTTCTTCTTATCCTGATAATCATATAATCCTGATAATCCTAATTCAGACTGTAAAAATAGATGCCCTACACCTCGAAGGTGTAGGACATCTGGAAAATACGGACGCTCTTACCTGTTACCTTATGAGACAGCCCCATCTTACAACCAAATATTTCCTTATGGATACGCATTCAGATAGAGTTTCTAATGTATTATTTGGAGTTAATCCCGTAACCGTGTTCAGACATTTCTTCGACAAAAAAACGTTTTGTTTTTATGAGAAAAATCGCTTATTTTATATTTTTTTTTACAAACATTAAAATATTATGTGCAGAAATTACATTTATTCCGTTATAGTGGCGATGCTACTTCTATCGTCGCTTGATTTGCTTGCCGATGCAGGCGATACGTTGAAAGTCAGAACAATTGAGTTCCAAGCTCGCCGCGCAGGCTGGTTCGATATGCCGACGGCAAATAATCAGTTCCAAAGAATAATGATGAACTACAAGCTAAAATGCCCACCGGGCAAGCCATGTGGCGAATGGGACTATACCGCTCACGTCTATGTATCGAAATTCTTTTCGGTAAACTTTCGGGTGGATAAATCTTTTCCCGAAAAAATCAGCTTCATGAACGATACTTCTTTTACGTTCGATTTTGTAGGTGGAGAAGTTCGCAAAACTCCTAAACAATCAATGACTTTATACTTGTATAACGATGCTGAAAATCCGACTACGCCATCGGATACTATCGCTATCTGACCCACGTATTACACATATAATTTCAACGAGCAAGGCAAAAAAATCGATTCCACATTAGTTGATGCCGACCAAACGCTCGAAAGAGTTTTCGGGACGCAAGTTCTATTCAACGACGAGAACACATACCAAGATGACTACGAAATTATGCGATATATCACTCCATACGGCAACGGCATTGATTTAGGCGAAGGCTACACTTGGGTAATGGACGTTACCGACTTCGCCCAACTGCTATCGGACAAAGTGTTCATACACGCACCTTGCGGCGGCTGGGGCGATCAATACGACCAAAATACTATGGAAGATTTGGAGCTAACATTTGACTATATCGAAGGAACCCCGCCAAGAGACCTGATTGCTACAGTTCGGCGCTGGAATTTGGGACACGCTTGGTATAATTCTAATTTTGAAGATAATCTGCCAGCAAGGGATTATACGTTTTCGCCCAACGAAAAGCAAGCTATGTTGAGAATTATCCAATCGGGGCACGGCTTTGGCGCCTCGTCTGATAATTGTGCTGAATTTTGCAAAAAAGACGCTTATGTAAAAGTCGATGGAGCGAAAAAATATACTAAATCTATTTGGCGAGAATGTGGCGATAATCCGCTCTATCCGCAAGGTGGCACGTGGATAATAGACCGCTCTAATTGGTGCCCGGGCGCTGAGATACAATATCATGATTATGACTTGACTGAATTTATTCAATCGGGGCAAACCCATAGTATTGATTATGATATGCAAAGCTATAATTTCATTCAAACTAATGCCGATGCAACTCCACCATATTGGCTTATTCGTGGATATTTAATGACTTACGGCGAGCCAAATTTCCAAAATGATGCAAGATTTGTCGAAATAAAAGCACCGAACGCCGATAGGCATTATAATAGGATGAACCCGACGGTAGGCAGCCCAATAATCGTAATTCAAAATTCTGGCAGCCAGCCTATCGAAAAAATATCATTCCGCTACGGCAACGACGCCGAAAATATGGCAGAAACCGCTATGGAATTAAATCCGCCGTTGAAATTTATGGAAACCCGCGAGCTTATTCTGCCACAAAATGACTGGTATCAGAAAAATGCTTCGACCATATTTAACATAGAAATAACAAGCTTGAACGATACGCAGGACGAATACGAGGCGAACAACAAAGCAAGCATAGTCTTTTCTGAGAAAATTGACAAAGTGCCTACTGATTTCACCATAGATTTTACTACAATTAATTCAAATGTTTTGGGATTAACTTCATCGCCATATACGTATAAAATCTATGACTTAGACGGCAATATAGTTTTTGAAAAGAAAGGATTAAGAAACAGCACTACTTATAGCGACAATTTTAGCTTGCCCAAAGGCGAATATTCATTTATAGTCGAAAATACTTACGGCTACGGCTTTGGATTTTGGTTCTATGCGAGCCAATACGGGCTATCTAATGCTAATTTGCGGTTTACAAAAAATCAATCGCTAATCAAATCACTGCCAATTGATTGGGGAAATTACTATAGATTCAGCTTTTCGACTGACTATGTGCCGACCATTCAAACCGACGTTGACACGGAAGAAATCGACTTTGGCAAAGTTGATGTTGGCGAAAGTGCGATTAGAGAAATAAAGATTTTCCCCGAAAATGAAAAAGGATTAGTTATTACCGAAATAACTTTGCCGTTTGCAACTAATAAGAAATTCAGTATATTAAAAGAAGAAAGCACTTCGAGCGAACCGCGAACACTTCAATTAGGCGATACTCTAACTTTGACTGTGGAATTTCTACCGCTATCGAAAGGCAGTAAGACTTCGTCATTGCAAATATCGAGCAATGATAAGTATAACAGCCCAATTTCAATACAGCTTATCGGGCAAGGCAACGACCCAACCTCTATAGAAGAAGATGAAATATCAATAGATTTATCGCTAAGAGCGATAGATAATTCCTTTAGCGAAGTAATAGCCACATGCGTTGGCTCGGAGCTTGGCGAAGCAACACTTTTGGATTATCTTGGCAACAAAATAATGTGCGTCAGCCCAGAGCAAGTTAATAGGAGAACTGCGCGATACTTGATAAACACAGAGCTTTTGCCCAACGGCGTGTATTTGCTTGGCGTTGCAACTCCGCAGGGCACAAAGAGCATCAAAATTCCAGTTGTGCGGTAAAAGAATCTGTAGCCGTTTATAAAATAGCAGAGCCGACTTGCGATAAGCCGGCTCTGTTGTTATTATATAGAGTTTGGAGTATTAAATCCAGCCGCGCATTTTGCATGCTTCGGCAACTCGAGCAATCGATATCATATAAGCAGCATCGCGCATATAAACGTTACGCGATTTTGCTAAATCTGCAACTGCACGATAAGCTTCTGTCATCTTGCGATCTAATTTTTCCAAAACTTCTTCCTTTGACCAGAAGTAATTCATATTGCATTGTACTTGCTCGAAATATGAACAAGTTACGCCACCTGCATTAGCCAAGAAATCTGGAATAACCATAATGCCTCGCTCTTTGAACATTGCATCAGCTTCTGGAGTTGTCGGTCCGTTAGCGGCTTCGGCAACAACTTTTACTGTTTTAGCAATCTTTGGAGCAGTTTCAGCATTAACTTGGTTTTCTAAAGCGGCAGGCACAAGGATATCAACTTCTTGCTCTATCCAAGCGCCGCCAGGAAGAATTTCGTAGCCCAATCCGCTAGCTTTTTCTCTGTCTATTTCGCCGAAGTTATTTGTTATGCTCATAATTTCGTCGAAAGAAATGCCCGATGCTTTCTTGTATGTGAAAGATTTTTGCTCGTGGTGATCCCAGCAAGATACGCAGATAGCGCGTCCGCCGAGTTCAGTATAGAGCTTTAGAGCATGCTGGCTAACGTTTCCAAATCCTTGGAATGAAGCAGTTGTTTTTGTAATATCAATGTTTAAATCTTTTAATGCTTCTCTTAAAGTATAAATTACGCCAAATCCAGTAGCTTCTTTTCTGCCGAGCGAACCGCCGGAGCCAACAGGTTTGCCAGTGATGAAGCCGGGCTGTTTCATACCAGTAATTTTTTCGTATTCGTCGAGCATCCATATCATGTGCTGACCAGTAGTCAATACGTCTGGAGCAGGAACATCTTGAAGAGGACCAACGAGCGGAGCAATGGCACGAACGTAACCACGGCAAACTTGCTCTTGTTCTCTCATTGATAGGTTGTGCGGATCGCAAATTACGCCACCTTTGCCACCGCCGAGTGGAATATCCACAACTGCGGTCTTCCAAGTCATCCACATCGATAGAGCGCGAACTGTATCGATTGTTTCATGTGGATGAAAGCGAATGCCGCCTTTTGCGGGACCGCGAGCGTCGTTGTGCTGGCAACGGAAACCACGAAAAACTTTATAAGTACCATCGTCCATACGAATCGGAATATTGAAGTGTATTTCGCGATTCGGTTGTCTTAATAAATCACAAGTAGCTTGGTCCAAGCCTAATTTCTCAGCAACTGCGTCGAATTGTTGCTGTGCCATTTGGAATGGATTGAATGATCCTGTAGCCATAAGTTCCTCACAAATTTTAATTAATTTAGGATAAACCCGTTATATTTTAATTTTTTACAAAATTGTAAATTATATTTATGCAATTTATGACTTTTTTACCATTAAAAAAAACAAATATAACTTATGGCAAACACGATAGATAATTGTTATCAGATTAATTCAAATAATGCAATGAGAACTTTTTCTATTAGCTATTAGCTGTTTCCCCAGATGTCCTACACCTTCGAGGTGTAGGGCATCTTAAACACAAATTGTAACGAACCCAAAGGGTTCAAATGTTTGTAGTAATGAATAATCGGTGGTTTATACGACTCCGTAGGAGTCGCATTGGTTTAACATTATACGACTCCGTAGGAGTCGCATTGGTTTAACATTATACGACTCCGTAGGAGTCGCATTGGTTTAACATTATACGACTCCGTAGGAGTCGCATTAGGTTATGCAATCTTATTTTCTACAAACATCAAATCCCTTCGGGATTAAACCTAAATAATGTATTAGAAACCTTATGAGACAGCCCCTTAAATCCTAACCTTTCCTTACAGATACGCAATCAGCCAAAGCTCCTAATAAATTATTTGGGATTAATCTATCAACCTTCTCCACTCTCAAGCAGCATTTTGAATTTCGGCAAACTGCCGCATAAACCATTTAGCTTGCATACCATAGAGATAAGCTGATTAATAGTTTGCTCGATTAAGCGAATATCTGCCCGCACTACTTCTTTGCGAATAGAAAAATGTGTTTGCGATGCCGCATAAGAGCCGCTATCGAGTTCAGTCGTTAGAGTTTGAGAAAGCAAAGTTTTGGATATTTCCGCATTGCAGAGCTTTATAAGTTCATAATATAAATCAACGGAACTGCTGCGGACTGCCTCCTCGAGTGTTATTTCAATATCGGAAGGCGAAACAATTACTGAGTTCTCCGTCATATTACCCAATATTTCAGCCAGCCGCGTAATCTCCTCTTCGCTGGCGCCGCGAGTATATTTGCCCAATAGCACTGGCATACCGAATTTTTCCATAAAATTTACCCAAAACCTAAGCGCTCCATTTTTGAAAGTGCACGACCAATAGCATTTGCTAAGCAGCGATGCACCGTAGGGATTTAAGTAAGTGGGGTCGTGCCGAACAGCAAAAATTTTCGCCTCTGGAGCGATTATACCATCAATATTATTGGCATTCCTATATCGCAAATTGCCGTTCCCATCGTAGAAAAACCACTCTTGCGGCTTCGGAGTGATGCTCTTGGGCACAAAGCTAAGGTGCTTTGAGCCAGAGAAATCCCATATAATTTCAAAAGGCTGATAGCCAAACAGCACCGCTTCTAATATATCGGAAATAAACGTATATACATCTATGTTACTTAGCATTTCCGACAGTTCTTGCGATAGCGGCTGCTCGCCGTCGATTGCCCAATCTAATGATAAAGTGCCACTTTTTCTTGATTGGATGCAACTCCAAACATGCGGATCATTTTTCAAATCGCGCAGCGTTTCGTAATTTCTGCCTCCAACGGCAAGTACTTTGTCGGGATTTGGCAGTATACCGATATGCTTCATAAATGAATATCTATTCTCGCGAGTAACAAGCTCGCCCGTGAGCATTTTCTTTTGCATTTATTGTCCTATTTTATTTTTGAAATAATAAATCCCGCGGCAAGTCCCGCGGCGAAAATCCCAATTTTGCCCATCCATAAATCGCGGCTTTTTCGCTCCGTATCGTATATCATCAAATTATATTTAGCAACTGTATCGGGCGTCGAAGCAAATTTAAATCTGATAGAATTTTCGGGAAAGCTGTAGCTTACAGTTATCGAATCTTTTGCTATCAAAGTATCGATTGATGCCTCAAATGGCGAAGTTTCAACTTTTGAAGTATCTCGAATTACAACTCTGGCTTTTGTCTTGAAAGCAACAATCTTTTGTGGAACAATTTCAAATATTGTATCACGAACTATGATGCTAGGGCTGCTGGCGG
>JAKIZN010000255.1 GCA_022708005.1 Bacteroidota bacterium
GCAAGTGGGCATGCCCACTTGCCTAAAGACATAGTTAGTTAGTGTTTCTAATGAATTATTTTAATGTAATTCACCCGCCAAGTATATTATTTATCGAATATTTAACAAAATTGATTGGTAAAGTAATAAAAAAATTTTAACTTTGAAATATTTTTATTTACTATTTTAATAAATCTAATTAAAATTTTTGCAGGTTAAAAAATGAAATTATTCGGAAAAATTTTGGTAACAGTTGCGGCGATTGCCTTTGTAGCTTGCGGTGGTCCCGCAGAAGAGCAAAGAGCGCCGGAGCAATTATCGGAGCAAGCACAAATGGTAAGGGCAAATCTTGAACAATTCGCAAATATTGCTATCCCAGCCGATATTTCTCACTTAAGCGAGCGAGAAGTTAAGCTATTGGAAAAACTAGTAGAAGCAGGGCGCCTATGCGACCAAATTTTTTGGAAGCAATCTTCTCATGATGCAATTGCTGTTCGCGATTCATTAAAGAAAATTGCAACGCAAGAAGCAAATACTTATTTGGAATATGTTCGGATAAATTATGGACCTTATGACGTGCTGAACGAAAATGCTCGCTTTGTGGGCGATGGTCCATCAAGGCGACCTCTAACGGGAGGATTTTATCCAGAAGATTTGACCAAAGAGGAGTTTGAAGATTATATAGCGAAAAATCCAAAAGATAAAGAAGCATTCGAAAGCCAATATACCGTTATAGTTCGCGAAGATGGCAAATTGCAGGCTGTGCCTTATCACGAATATTACCCAGAGGCAAAATTGCTCGCCGATAAGCTAGACGAAGCCGCCGAGTTGGCTGATAATCCATCACTGAAAAAATATTTGAAATTGCGTGCTCAAGCTGTTCGCACAGATGACTATTACGCAAGCGACGTTGCTTGGATGGATATCGACAATAGCAATATCGACGTTGTAATAGGTCCGATTGAGAATTACCAAGATGAACTTTATAATTATAAAACTGCGCACGAAGCAGTAGTAATGGTAAAAGATATTGAAGCATCGAAAGAACTTGATATGTTCAAGGCTCAAATCCCAGAGTTCCAAAATCGATTGCCTTATGACAAAAAATACATTGAGCCAGTAAAAACAGAAAAAGAAATTTTGCAAATAGTTAATGTGGTTTATTTTGGCGGCGATTGCCAAAAAGGCACAAAAACTATTGCCGCTGCGCTGCCGAACGACCCTAAAGTTCACGAGACTAAAGGCGGGAAAAAATCCATGTATAAAAATATGATGGAAGCGAAATTTAAAACAATCGTTGTGCCAATTGCAAATGTTATAATTTCTCCAGAGCTACGCAAATATGTAGATAGCAAAGCATTTACAAGTTTTGTTACGCTGCACGAAGTTTCCCATACTCTCGGGCGCGGATTTGTCTATGGCAAAAAAGATTTAACTGTTCGCAAAGCATTGCAAGAAAGATATTCTTCTATCGAAGAAGCAAAAGCAGACATATTAAGTATGTATAACCACAAGACTTTATTAGAGCTTGGCAAAGTTGATGAAGAATATATAAAGAAATCAATCGTAACTTACATTGCTGGATTATACCGCTCGCTACGATTTGGCACAAATTCGGCTCACGGGCAAGCTAACTTGATACAGTTAAACTTCTTGCGCTCAAATGGAGCTATAATTCATAATGCTGATGGCACTTTCGGTTACGATAAAGATAAGTTTTTCAAGGTAGTTGCTGATTTGGCTAATTTAATTTTGACTACCCAAGCCGAAGGCGATTACAAAAAAGCTGGCGAAATAATCGAGCAATATGGAAAAGCTAACGACGAAATTAAATCGACTGTAGAAAAGCTAAAGGCTATTCCACGAGATATAAACACAACATACAAATATTAGTTTTGAATTGTAGAATATTATTCTTAAATAGCATAAAAGAAGTTTTCAATTTGGAAATTTCAATTATAAAACAGAAAGAGGTTAGTTATGTCAAATTTTAAAATTGAGAAATCGCAAGCAACTCGAATTAATGGCGTGGATTGGAATAATCTTGGATTTGGTATTTATTTTTCAGATCATATTTTTGTATCTGACTATGCAGACGGCAAGTGGGACGAGGGCAAAATTGTGCCTTACGGACCTATGCAAATGGAGCCAACGAACTGCACATTGCACTATGGGCAATCTATTTTTGAAGGTTTGAAAGCTTTTCTCGATGTGAAAGGCGGGATTAATATTTTCAGACCGGGCAAAAACGCAGCAAGATTAAACCATTCGGGCAGCCGAGTTTGCATCCCAGCTTTTGATGAGCAAAAATTAGTAGACGCACTCAAAGAATTAGTAAAATTAGACAAGCAATGGATACCTAAGCAAAGAGGGCAATCGCTATACATTAGACCAGTTGTTTTTGGAACTGACAACTTCCTTGGCGTACACGCTTCGTCAACATATAGGCTGATAGTGATAACTTCGCCAGTTGCTTCTTACTATGCAGAAGGCTTAAATCCAGTGAAAATTCTCGTTTCCAGTGAATACGTGCGCGCAGTGCGCGGCGGGCTTGGAACGGCAAAAACCGCGGCTAATTATGCGGCTTCGTTGCTGGCTGGAACTTTAGCGAAAAAAGCCGGATACGCCCAAGTTCTATGGCTTGATGGCGTTTCTCGCCACTTCGTAGATGAAGTTGGTGCTATGAATATTATGTTTGTTATTGGCGATGAACTTATAACTCCGTCGCTTGAGCAAGGAACAATTTTGGCAGGCGTTACTCGCGATACCGTTCTTACGCTTGCTCGCGATTGGGGATTAAAAGTATCAGAACGACAAATTACAATCGACGAACTAATCGAAGCGCACAAATCTGGCAATCTAAAAGAAGCATTTGGCACTGGCACAGCAGCCGTTATTTCACCCGTCGGGCTAATGCATTACAACGACACAGAGATGGTTATTAATGACATGAAAATAGGTCCAATCGCTCAAAGGCTATACGACACAATCACTGGTATCCAATACGGTGAAATTGAAGATACTTACGGTTGGAACGTGCATGTTGATTTATAATATTATAGCTTATTGCTAAAAGAAAGGCGAGCAGAAATGTTCGCCTT
>JAKIZN010000256.1 GCA_022708005.1 Bacteroidota bacterium
GTAGTGAGCATCGTAATAGCTGCTCTAGCACCGACAGAACCAATTACGTTTGAAAGAACAAGTCCAAACTTCTCAACTATCATTATTGATAGAATTGCAGCAGCAGACGAACAAACAACAGGTAAGTCGAGAATTGTTGTGATTAGAAAAGCAGCTCAGCCAACTGATCCAGTTGATGGCAATAAATACCCTGCTAAATCTATCTTCGGAGCTGGTTACGACTTGGGCGGCGCCTCTTACGTTGTTCTCGATTCAAATATAACATCGATTACTGTAACAGGCTTGCAATCAAGTACTTCATATCACATTGCAATATATGGCTACAACATGCTCGGCGATGATCCCGCATCTATTAGCTACAACACTACACTTCTGCCACTGAATAGCGCAGGGTCTAACTATAGGTCAATAACTACTCGCCGTAAAGTTGCTATAGATGAGCAAGAACCACTCTTTGTAGAAAGCTTTGACGTGTCGAGAGTTACACCTAACCCAGTATCTAGCGAAATGAATTTCGTTCTAAATACTGCAGAAGGTGGACAGTTTACCTTTGAGCTATATAACTCAATTGGCGAAATGGTATACTCGAGAAACATGCAGGTATTTGCTGGTGCTAATAGCATTAAGTTGCCGATTACCTTACCGGGCGGACTATCTGCTGGAAAATACAACTTACGCGTAGTAAATGGAATTGAATACATTGACCAACAAATAATAATTATGCCATAATAAGCATAATAAAACAAACCCAAAGGCAGCCTCATCAACGGGGCTGCTTTTTTTTATTTGTATTGCGATAATTTTCCTTATCAATTGAAACTTAATACTATCATTATACGTTATATGGCTAATCCATTTGTTTAAATTTCAAGATAGTTTATGAAAATAATTTTACTCTGCTGCCTGATGCTAATAATAGCGATGCTTGATGCAAATGCGCAAGATGCTAGCATATCGGGTACGGTCGTCGAAGCCAAAAGCGGCGAAAATATAATTTCTATTACAATTGCTCTGTATAAGGATTCAATCACAGCAGACTCCAAACCCATAAGGGGCACTTATACCAATAAGTTTGGCTATTATAGTTTAACTAAATTGCCCGCAGGGGAATACTACATCGCGGCAAAGGGTATTGGCTACTCGACCTTTAGCAAAAGGATTAGATTATCTGCATCGGAGCAACTTCGTCTAAATATAGAACTGACGACTGAAGATGTGAAGATGGGCGAAGTAGTCGTTGAAGCAGAGAGAGCAGAAACAGGCACTTCGCGAATATCTTCGATAAGTCTTTCGCCGATTTTTATATCGAAAATGCCGTCTTTGGGTGGAGAAATTGATGTTTTCAGAGCAATGCAGCTTTTGCCCGGCGTAAAGCAATCCAATGAATTATCGAGCGGCTTATATGTTCGCGGAGGCTCGCCAGACCAAAATTTAACCTTACTCGATGGAGTAATTGTATATAATCCTATACATTTAGGTGGATTCCTAAGCGTGTTCAACGCCGATGCTCTGCGAGATGTGAAACTTATAAAAGGTGCATTTCCTGCTGAATATGGAGGCAGAATATCAAGCGTTTTAGATATGACTATGAAAGAAGGTACCAAAGAGAAAATCTCGGGTTCGGGCGGAATCAGCTTGATTAGCTCAAGGTTGGCAATCGAGGGACCCATCGGCGAAAATACATCGTTTATGTTGGCTGGCAGGAGAATGTACCTCGATATTTTGGCGGCGCTAGCCACAGGCGATAGCGATGAAATGCCGACATATTATTTTTATGATTTAAATTTAAAAGTGAATCATAAAATTTCCGACAACGACCATGTTTTTTTGAGCGGATTTTTATGCAAAGATATTCTTAGCGCCCCTGAGGAGCTAGATGAGAATTTTAGCATATTTTGGGGAAACCAAACGGCTAATCTTAGATGGATGCACATAGCCTCACCCGAAGTTTTTACTAATTTTTCGCTTATATATACGAGCTATGCGTTTGGAACAGATATTTATGATAAGGAAAATATGTCTAATAATTTCAAAACAAAGTCATATATACGCGACGTTATGCTAAGGGCAGAAGCTCAGTATTTTCCAAGCGTAAGCCATAAAATTAAGTTCGGCACTGAAGCGATTATGCATGATTTTATAGCAAAGGCAGCCATTAGCTTTGACGATGATTATTGGGAATCGCCATTCAACAGCAAAGACGTTAGCTCGGTTGAAGCATCAATATATGCTCAAGACGAGTGGGATATTACAGAGCTATGGAACGCCAACATTGGCGGCAGGCTATTTTATTTTCAAGAGGCTAATTACTTGAAATTTGAACCGAGATTTTCGACTTCGTATAAGCTAAGCGATAAAACATCGCTTAAAGGCTCTGTCGCTTTGGCACATCAATTTTTGCATTTAATAGTTCGCAATGATATTACTTTGCCAACTGACCTTTGGTTTCCGTCTACATCTGAAGTGCGTCCAAGCAGATCTTGGCAAGGGGTTGTTGGTGCAGAGCATTTATTTAATTCTGGTGAATATTTGCTTTCGGCAGAGTTTTATTACAAAGATATGCGGAATTTGTATGAATATAAAGATTCGTCTATGTTCTCTTTTGGGATACCTTTGGAAAACCAATTTACACGCGGCAGAGGCGAAGCATACGGCATGGAGATTTTCTTTAATAAACGCTTGGGCGATTTTACGGGCTGGATAGGCTATACGCTCTCTTGGACTAAACGATATTTCGATGAACTAAATCACGGCAAAATGTTTTATCCGCGATACGATAGACGCCACGACGTAAATATAGTGCTGACCTATAAGCTGGGAGAAGAATGGGAGCTGGGCGCCACTTGGTATTACGGCACTGGGCAGGCATATACTATGCCGACAGGAACATATAGCTTTGAAAATATAGGCGATTACGAGTGGGAGGAAGATAAATATCAATATACGCAGCGAAATGGTGCGAGATTGCCAGCATTCCATAAGCTAGACTTAAACTTTATGCGATACGTTACTTTATATGGATTGCCGTTTACTTTTTCTATCAATATATATAACGCATACAATCATAAAAATCCA
>JAKIZN010000257.1 GCA_022708005.1 Bacteroidota bacterium
GGCATTCCAAAAGAAAAAATCGTTTTCGTTTCCGGGATTGGCTGCTCGAGCCGTTTCCCATACTATATGAATATTTATGGATTTCACTCCATACACGGCAGAGCGCTCGCTATAGCAAGTGGGCTAAAAGTTAGCCGACCAGACCTTTCTGTGTGGATAGCAACAGGCGACGGCGACTGCATGAGCATTGGCGGCAACCACCTTATTCATGCTAGCAGACGTAATGTTGATTTGAACGTGCTTATGTTCAATAATGAAGTATACAGTTTGACAAAAGGGCAGTATTCGCCAACTTCGCAGCCGGGGCAAAAGACTAAAACATCTCCGTTCGGCGTGGTAGATGACCCATTCAATCCGACAACACTCGCGTTAGGTTCGGGAGCAACTTTTGTTGCTCGTGGCTATGACAAAGATCCCAAAATGCTGCAATACTTGTTCGAAAGAGCTGCTGCCCATAAAGGATTTTCATTTGTGGAAGTCTATGCTAACTGCGTTATTTTCAATGACGGTGCTTTCGACCAATATACAGAAAAGGGACAGCGCGAAGAGTTTACTGTATTTCTCGAACATGGCAAGCCGCTTGTTTTCGGTGCTAATAGAGATAAAGGCGTCAAACTTGATGGCTTTACTCCAGTGGTTGTTTCTTTGGAAGATGGCAAGCACTCGGTTAACGATTTGCTTGTTCATAATGAAAAAGACGCTACTTTGGCACTTATCATCAGCAATATGACTTATGATTCGTCTGTGCCACGTCCTATTGGCGTATTGCAGAGTATTGATAAGCCATCTTATGATGAAAAAGTTACATATCAAATTGAAGAAGTAACAGAAAGGCTTGGCAAGGGCGATATAAACGAATTGCTTCGTGGCGAAGAATTCTGGACTATCGACTAAATAAATTGTATAGTTTTATTACATTTGAAGGCTCTGCGGCTAATCGTCGGAGCCTTCTTTTTTATCTCAAATAATGCAATAGAAACTCTGACTGACTGCGTATCCGTAAGGAAATATTCAGACTTAAGATGGAGCTGTCTCGTAAGGTAACAAGTGATGGCATCCGCTGTTCTCCAGATGTCCTACACCTTCGAGGTGTAGGACATCTTAAAGCTAAATTGTAACGAACCCAAAGGGTTCAAATGTTTGTAGTAATGAATAATCGGCGATTTATACGACTCCGTAGGAGTCGCATAAGGTTAAATTTATACGACTCCGTAGGAGTCGCATAAGGTTAAATTTATACGACTCCGTAGGAGTCGCATTAGATTATGCAATCTTATTTTCTACAAACATCAAATCCCTTCGGGATTAAACCCAAATAATGCATCAGAAACCATATAAGACAGTCCCATCTGGAAAACAGCTAATAAGCAATAGGGAAGTTACTACTGCATTATTTGGGCTTATTCTTATTCGCACTCAAATGCAGCCTTGCGCTTCAAAAATGCTTGATGGCGAACTTTTATTCGCTTTTCTCGAATGAGCTTTTTTAGTATTTGCTTTATATCAAAAAAAGTTTTAAATGTATGGTGCGGAATTTTATTTTTGAAGCAATACGAAGCTAAGCGATGTTTAGCGAATACTATATCTGAATGCTCTGCGGCGCAAAAGTCCGTATAACCATCGCCAATATATGCTATCACTGCGTCTGGCGGTGTGTTCGCAAGCAGCACATTTCGTTTGCAAGATGCAACAAGGCAATCGCAGGATTCGCTTGCTCTCGGATATATTGGAACTATCCCACCGTTGGCATCAAAAGCCATAGTATTGCAATACGCGTCTATATCGCTCAATCCCAATTTTGCGAGTACAGGATTGATATACGTATCAAATCCGTCGCTCACGACTGCTATGGGGAATCCTTGCTCCTTGCAAAAATTAACGAAGTCCATGAAATAAGCGTCTACTTCTTGGCTCTCGGCATATTTAGCTATAAACTCTGCAGTAATATTATTCCCCAATGACTTGCATAAGATTTTCCAATATTCTGATATGTGCAGCTCGCCGTTTATCAATTGCGAATGATACGGCTCGAAATCACCATATTGGATAAATAAATCGTCGCCTAAATCAAGCGGCGTGATAGTCCCATCAAAATCTGTGTATATATATAATCGTGGCTCTGTCATTTCGACCTAATGCTGAAGAATAATGCGACGGTTAATATAGCAGAGCTGACTATTATTGCAGGTTCTACTATTTTTTCGTAAAACGAACTGGGCTTTTGCGGAACTGTGGCTTGCAGAAAATTAGGCAAACTTGAGTTGTCGTTCAGTGCTTCGGAATACGTTAGTTCGTCGGAAATAGATTGAGCGGGGATGCTGATTGCAGATATTTTCCCGCTAATTACTTTAACAGCCGAGCTTTCGCAACTCACATCACGCCGAACGCGGTTTCTATCGATTGCTGAATATTTTACTGCTGTTTCGCTTGGATTTATTTTGAGTAAGTTTTTAATATTTTGCGGCGAATTTGCCTTGTTATACAAAATAAATGTATAATTTTTATTCTTCAATAGTGATTTTTCGAGCAAATAATCCGTAGTTGGATTGATAAACTCAAGGTAAATAGTATCTTGCTCATAAAAATTTAGCAAAATTGCTTCGGCAGTTTTAGCAGAAAAATCTTCTAATATATCGATGCTTCGCCTCTGCTGTGCAAGGCATGGCAGGGCGACAAGTATCGCTAATATTATAAATAAATTTTTCATATTAAAAATTCAAGAATAAGGATAGATGTTCTGCTTCGGTTAAATGCACTAGCGCTTTGTCTTCGACTAACTCTGCGACAGCATTTTTAGCTGCCTTCAAATCAATACCATGCTTATATGCAAAGTGCCAAATATCAATTGGATCCATAGCTATTTCTAGCGCAAGCAGATGCGGAACGGTGAGTTTCTCTTTATTCAGAAATCGAGTTTTTGCAGTTTCGATAATGACTTTAGCTTCCTCACCCGGCATTTGTGCTATGGTGAAATAATAGTTGTCGATTTCTATAAGGTCGCAAATTGGAAATCCACGCCCATCTTTTTTTATCAATTTTGGCAAAAAATAAGTGCCAACAAGATAT
>JAKIZN010000012.1 GCA_022708005.1 Bacteroidota bacterium
CGAAGTATTTCTCTGGATTTTCGTATATTTCTTTGTCGGCTGTAAGGTGTTCGGCAGCTGCGTCGCAGAGGTTAGCAATTTCTTCGCGGCCGGTTAATTTTAAGTAATCGGACATTTTTTTATCGTAGCCGAAAATAGAAGTTGTTGCACCGATTTCTGCGCCCATATTGCAGATAGTGCCTTTGCCTGTGCAAGAAATCGAATTTGCTCCTTCTCCGAAGTACTCTAATATAGCGCCGGTGCCACCTTTGACTGTAAGTATCCCAGCGACTTTTAATATTACATCTTTAGCAGAAGTCCAGCCCGATAGCCGTCCAGTTAGTTTTACACCGATTAATTTAGGAAATTTCAGCTCCCATGGCATACCGACCATCACATCGACAGCATCGGCGCCGCCGACGCCTATCGCAACCATGCCAAGCCCGCCAGCATTAACAGTATGAGAATCTGTGCCAATCATCATACCGCCCGGGAAAGCGTAATTTTCGAGGACAACTTGGTGAATAATGCCCGCGCCCGGCTTCCAAAATCCAATTCCATATTTACTTGAAACAGACGACAAAAAGTCATAAACTTCCTTATTGGAATTTTGGGCTACTTCTAAATCTTTTTCGGCACCAACTTTAGCTTGGATTAAGTGGTCGCAATGCACAGTGGAAGGAACTGCCACCTTGCTTTTGCCAGCTTGAATAAATTGGAGCAACGCCATTTGAGCTGTTGCATCTTGCATCGCAACTCTATCGGGTGCAAAATCTACATAATCAACTCCACGCTTAAATTCTTGAATTTCATCTAAATTAAATAAGTGCGAGTAAAGTATTTTTTCCGTAGCTGTTAGAGGCTTGTTTATTTTTTGCTTTATTGCAGCAATCTTCTGAGGCAAATTGCTATAATGCTTACGCAGCATTTCAATGTCGAAAATCATCGTTTTTGTCCTTAATTATTTTATGAATCTATCAATTTTATAACGATTATTATGAAAATAATTGTTTAAGAGAAAAAAAAAGCGAATTGCGATAATGCTGATTGAACTGAAAGTTAGCCGTATATATTTGCTTTTGAGCAAAATAAACTGCATATATTTCGCCCAAGTTTTTTATTTTTGTAATACTTTAATGTGAAATCATAGCGATGTGAGCAATGCTACAAGTAGTTCAATATCAAAAAGACGGGAAAATGGAAGTTGCCGAACTGCCCGCTCCGAAATGCCCCGAAGGCGGCGTGCTAATCCAAACATACTATAGCCTTATAAGCGCTGGCACGGAAAAAATATCTGTTGCTAATGCCCAATCTGGCTTATTGGGAAGGGCTCGCAAGCAACCCGAGCAAGTGAAACTCGTTACGTCAATGATAAAAAAAGAAGGCTTAATGGCAACAGCTAAGAAAGTGATGAACAAGTTGGATTCATACAAGTCGTTAGGCTATTCGCTGTCGGGCATTGTAATCGAAAGCGATGCCGCAGAATTTGCCGTTGGGGATAGGGTCGCCGCGGCAGGCGCTGGCTATGCGAACCACGCTGAATACGTCGCTGTGCCCAAAAATTTAGTTGTAAAATTGCCCGAGAGCGTTAGCTTTGACGATGCGGCATATACCACGCTTGGAGCAATAGCTATGCAGGGATTTCGGCAAGCCGCGCCTAAACTTGGCGAAACAGTAGCCGTTATAGGGCTTGGGCTGCTCGGGCAAATAACCGTCCAATTGCTAAAAGCCGCGGGCTGTAGAGTTATCGGATTAGACATAAACGAAAGCCTCTTCGGGCTTGCCCAAAAATTTGGTTGCGAGCTTACTTTGCCGTCTTCGGCAGCGTCAATCGAGACTATCAACGCTTTTACATCGGGCTATGGCGCTGATGCCGTAATCATTACCGCAAGCACTAATTCTAATGAACCAGTTGAGCTATCGATGAAAATATGCAGGAAGCGCGGAACTGTGGTAGTTGTTGGCGCTGTCGGCATGAACATTGAGCGTAGTCATTTTTATATGAAGGAGATAGATTTTAAAATATCTTGTAGCTATGGTCCGGGCAGATATGACGCTAATTACGAAGAGCGTGGCATTGACTATCCTTTTGCATTTGTTCGCTGGACGGAAAATAGAAATATGCAGGCATTTTTGCAATTGATTGGCAGCGGGAAGGTAGATGTTGCATCAATTACGACGCATACTTTTGAAATTCAAGATGCTTTAAAAGCTTATGATATAATAACGGGCAAAACCGAAGAAAAGCATTTGGGCATTTTGCTGAAATATCCGCAAGAGAAAGCGTCGCCATCGAACACGGTGAAAATAAGAACCATCGAGGCTAACTCCGATTTAAAACTTGGGTTTATAGGCGCGGGCAATTTTGCTACTAATAATTTGCTGCCACCGCTGCAAAGGCTTGTTAAAGACTTTGTGGCAGTTTCCACCGCTACTCCGATTAACGCCAAAAGTTCAGCCAAGCGATTTGGATTTGCGGAAGCCACAACGGATTCGTTTTCAATCATTAATGATAGCAGGACAAATCTGATATTTATTGCGTCGCGGCATAATTCTCACGCTCAATATGTAGTAAAATCGCTTGAAAATGATAAAAATGTGTTTGTCGAAAAACCTTTGGCAATCAATTTTGAACAATTAAGCGAAATAGAAAAAGCATATAAAAACTCGAAAGCGAGCTTGATGGTCGGCTTTAATAGAAGATTTTCAAAGCCATTTGTGAAAATGAAAGATTTTTTTGCAAATAGGCAAGACCCGATGCTTATTAATTATCGCATCAATGCTGGATTTATTCCGAAGTCGCACTGGATACATGACGAAGGTGGCAGGATTATCGGCGAAGTGTGCCATTTTATTGATTGTATGATATATTTGACTGGCGCTTTGCCTATATCTGTTTTTGCTCAAGCAATATCTTCGGGCAATGATTCGGTGCAAAATGCGGATAACGTCATAATCAATATTAAGTTATCAGATGGCTCTATAGGCTCAATCAGCTATCTTGCAAATGGCGATTCCGCTGTGCCAAAGGAATTTTGCGAAGTTTTTTGCGAAAAGAAAACAGCGATAATGCATGATTTCACAAAGTTGGAGCTATTCGCGTCGGGGAAAGTTCAATCATACACTTATGATGGCAAAAAGGGCATCGGCGAAGAGTTAGAAGCGACAATTGGCGCTATCAGAGCGGGCAAGCAAATGCCAATTTCTGCCGAAGAGCTGTTTGCTACAACAAAATGCACACTCTACGCAGTGGAATCATTAAAAACTGGGCTACCAATGTTGCTATAGAAGGCAAATTTCCTGCTACTTATGATTGGGGGAATGCCTTGCTGCATCACTATTCATAATCAAATTCAAGTCCATATATTTCTGGTAGCTTGAACTCGTGATTAGTTATTGCAGGGAACATCTGCTCTACTGTGAAAATTATACCGCCGAACTGCCGCGCATGCAAATTATATGCAAAATCTAATCTAAATATGTGGCTTGGGTTGTCTGATTTGCTAAAATGCACTCTAATGCCTGCACCTGTTGTTGGGTGAAATCGAGCTTTTGATAGCTTAGTGGATTGATTCCAAACTGAGCCTATATCAAAAAAAGCTACTCCAGAAAAATTTAATACCCATACGGGCAAATCTGGAAAATACCTTAGTTCAAAATTTGAAATAATGCGGTTTTCACCTGCCAAGCTATTTAAGTTATAGCCACGAAGCCCCGCATCGGTGTCTAATACTAACTGTCTGAGACTAAACCAGTTCCATACAGTTTGCTGGCGCAATCTTGCCGTGATGAGCAGCTCAGGCAATATTTTATAGAACATATTACCCTTAAATTCTTCATAAGTAAAGTAAGACTCGCCCCGCGTGAAAGAGCTTGCGCCCGTCAGCTGCCCAAATATGTAAAATCCATTTTTGTAGTATGAGCGTTCGCCTTGCCCTGCGACATAATATAAGCTCTCGCCTTTTGAGCCGATAGGAAAGATTTTGCCAAGCACGGCGCTGCCCCACCCGCCAATTACCATATCTTCGTAAAAGTATGAGTTGACCTTATCAATAGTGAAAAAATCTTGAGCTACGGAAGAAAATGCAAATAAGATTTTTCCAGAATTATCAAATGCACGAGTGAATTCCTTTTCGCCGCGGTCTGCTTTATGATATTCAAGCAGTGCTGTGAAAAACACTCTATCTTTGCGCCACCAAGCGCGTGAAAACCAAAGGTCGACCTTTGTTTCCTTATTTTGCAGAAGCTGGGGATGCTTCGACTTTATGTATAAAAAATCTTTGCCGTATTGGTTATCCGCTTTTACCCCAAAGGAATACCTATCGTCTAATGTTAAGTATCTTTTGGAAAGTTCAAACGCTTGCTCGGTTCTGATTCTATTGCTCAGCAAAGAAAAATCAAGCGATAAGTTGCTTCGGAACAGCCTTCGCTGAAATAGCTCTAATCGCCCTTGCCATTTAACGTCATCTTCTTCGCGAAAAAGTGCTTCGGCTAGCACTGATGTGCCTGTGCCAAACAAGTTATATTCTTCGATTTTTCCGCCATAGCTTGCATAGCCGTCGCTATGCCCGTATAGCGGAGCAGGATAGAGCGACCATCTATCTTTTGTAGTAACATAAATATCGTAATAGTCGTTTTCTATTGAGTCGATTTCAATTTTTACATTTGTAAAAAGCTCAGTAGCTCTCAAATTCCGCTCAGTTTCGAGCAATAGCTCATCATCTACATAATCATTTCTTTTGAATAATAGCTCGTCGCTAATGATGTATTCATTAGTAGTAGAATGGAAAAAATTGAGAAATGGCGAAGCAAAAAACCAATCTTTGTCTTGCTTTTCAAAAACTTTTTGCCTTTCAAGTATAATGTTGTTCACTCTGATTTCAGGCATAACTTCATTATTTGCAAGCGTTAAAAATATAACGACGGCTATCAGATAAAACTTCACTCAATAATCCAATTTTTAATTGCACTCTATTTGCATTCCCAAAATTAACAAAAAAGTTCAAATAAACCGTCAAAATAGAGTGGCAAGACAACGAATAAACCCAAATAATGCATTAGAAACTCTAACTGAATGTGTACCCATAAGTAAATATTAGATTTTAAGATGGGAGCTGTCTCGTAAGGTAACAAGTGAGAGCATCCGCTATTCTCCAGATGTCCTACACCTTCGAGGTATAGGACATCTTAAAGTCAAATAGTAACGAACCCGAAGGGTTCAAATGTTTGTAGCAATGAATAATCGGAGATTTATACGGCTCCGTAGGAGTCGCATTGGTTTAGCATTATACGGCTCCGTAGGAGTCGCATTGGTTTAGCATTATACGGCTCCGTAGGAGTCGCATTAGGTTGTGCAATCTTATTTTCTACAAACATCAAATCCCTTCGGGATTAAACCCAAATAATGCATCTGAACCCTTTTGAGACAGCCCCATCTGGGAAATAGCGGATAGCCAATGGAAAAGTTTCTATTGGATTATTTGGAATAAATAAATAGCTTTATTTATCGTGTTTGTAATTTTAGCAATGCGATAAAAACTAACAAAAACGAGTGGCGACAAGATGAAATTTGGGCTCGATAGCTTAAGAAAAGCAGATAAAGCAGAAGTGGATATAAAAAAACATCGCTTTGGCGAAAATGGCGAAGCGGACTTGCTTGTGCTGCTGAGCGAATGCAAAAAAATGCTCCCAAAATATGACGAAAAAAAAATACGCAAAGCCTTTGAAGTATGCTATAATGCTCATTTGAATAAGCTGCGGAAGTCGGGCGAGCCGTTTTACACTCACCCGCTCGAAGTAGCTCGAATAGTGGTAAATGAAATTCCGTTAGATGATGTGTCGGCTATCGCCGCATTGCTTCATAATGTCGTAGATGAAAGTGAAAATTACACGCTTAATGATATTCGCCACGAATTTGGCGAGGACGTAGCGAAAATAGTCGATGGAACATCGAAAATCAAGTATATCGAAAGCCAGCATATAAGCATTGATGCGCAAATCGAAAGCTATAGAAAATTGCTATTGGCGCTATTTAAAGATGTTAGAATTATCCTTGTCAAGCTCGCCGATAGGCTGCATAATATGCGAACTCTCGAAGGACTTAGCCCCGAAAGCCAAGAGCGAGCGTCGCGAGAAACACTTGAGATATATGCTCCATTTGCTAACCGATTTGGGCTACGCAATATTAAATGGGAACTCGAGGACATCGCTTTTAAATATCTTCACAATTCAGAATATAATGCAATTAAAGAAGCATTGCAGCTTTCCCGAGAAGAGCGAGAAGAATACATAAAAAGGTTTATTGCTCCCATAAGCGAAGCGATAGAAAAAGATGAATTGCTCAAAAAATTAAAAGTTAAGTTTGAAGTAAAAGGCAGAGCAAAGCATATTTATTCTATTTATAACAAAACTATATTGCGGCAAAAGTCTATCGATGAGCTTTATGACCTATTTGCAGTGAGAGTAGTTTTGGATACAGACGACCCAAATATCTGCTTTTACACTTACGGCATCATAGCGGGCATATATCCGCCAGTTCCCGAAACATTTAAAGATTACATATCATCGCCCAAAAAAAATGGCTATAAATCCATACATACCGCTCTAATCGGTCCTAATGATAAGCCTGTCGAAGTTCAAATTCGCACAAGGCTTATGCACATTACATCTGAAAAAGGCGTAGCTGCGCACTTCAAATATAAGCGCGGCGCAGTCGAGGCGCAGTCGATTCTGGAGGATCAACACATACAGGGCTGGATGGACGTTGTCCGCGAGACTTTTGAGAATGCTGGCGGCGAATTTACTCCCGAATTGCTTGATTCAGTGCGTAAAAACTTGTTTCAAGATGAAATATTTGTTTTTACTCCAGCTAATGAATTTAAAAAAATGCCTAAAGATGCTACAGCGCTGGATTTTGCTTTTGAAATTCATACGGAAGTGGGTAGCCACGCAATTGGTGCTAAAGTCAATGGCAAAGTAGTTCCGCTATATCATACTTTGCAGAATGGCGATAGGGTGGAAATACTTACTTCTAAAAATCAAAATCCTACAAAAGAATGGCAAAAGTGGGTTACAACGGGCAAAGCTAATAATATGCTGCAAAAGTATTTTAGAGACGAAGCAAGGAAAATCGAAGCAGAAGGCAAAGAAATATGGAACAAGAGAATTAAAGAGCTTGGCATTACCATGAGCGATGACGAAATGGAAGCCGTAATCAAGCATCTTAATTTTTCATTTATAACTGATTTCTATACTTCTTTGCAAAAGAATAAAATTAATTTGTCGAATTTAGATGAATATTTCAAAGCTAAAATTGGCAATGACCCAGCGAAATTGAGCAAGCTGATTCATCAAGTCCAAGAAGGCAGTTCGCAACGGTATAAGTCATATAGAAAGCTGAATATTACATCAGATACAAGCATTAGCTATGGCGATTGCTGCCGACCATTGCCGGGCGATAGTATAATTGCAGTTGCACTTAACAAGAATGAAGCTACTATCCATAGGTTCGATTGCAAAGTACTCGAAAAGGTTATTAAAGCTCACAGCGAAGATATTGCAGAAGTCGCGTGGGACGAACTTCCTAAAGATAATTTTGTCCTTAAAATCCGTATCATTGGCAACGATAGGGAAAATATGCTTCGGGACATCACTTCGGCTATTATCAAAAGCGGACACACAAATATCAATAGCGCAACTGTGAGTACTTTTGGTGCTTTATTTGATGGCGAAATAGCTTTGAAAATTGATAATACTTGCAATGTACAAAGGTTGATTGACGACATATTGCTTGTTGATGGAATTAAGGAAATTGAGCGACTGTGATATGAAATTAATCAAAGGTATAATTATTAACCCATTTGAAGATTTTTCTGTTAAGTTATGGCAGAGCGGAGCATTAGCGATAGAAAAGGGCAAAATCGCCGAGTGTGGCAATTTCAAAGATTTATCAAACAAGTTCCCGAATGCAGAAATATTAGATTTTCAAAATTCTGTGATTATCCCGGGGCTAATAGATATGCACACGCATTTGCCTCAATTTACAGCAATGGGGTTAGGCAATGGGGAGCTTATTAGCTGGTTAGAAAGCTATATTTTCCCGCTTGAAAGCAAATTCACAGATGAAAAATTTGCGCGAGAGCAAAGCGAGATATTTTTCGATAGACTGTTGCGGCGAGGCACCACTTCCGCCGTGATATATTCCGCTCCGCATAAATTAGCTTGCGACATAGCCTTTGAAGTTGCGAAAGAGAAAAAAATCCGCGCTTTCATTGGAAAAACAATGATGGATAAAAATTCGCCTAAAGGATTGATAGCCACAGCCGAGCAAAACATTGCCGATTCGATTGAATTAGCTAAAAAATGGCATAATGACGGGAAAATGCAATATGTGCTAACTCCAAGATTTGCAATTGCTTGCAGTGCTGAACTGATGAAAATGACTGCCGAAGTAGCAGCACTGGACGGGCTGTTTGTTCAAACGCACTTATCGGAAAATTTAAATGAAATAGCGCAAGTCAAAAAACTATTTCCAGACTTTTCGAGCTATACGGAAGTATATGATAAGTTGGGCATTTTAACGGAACGCACTTTGCTGGCGCATTGCGTGCATTTAAGCGATAATGAAATAGAAATCATCAAGCGTCGCGATAGCATTGCAGTGCACTGCCCTGCATCAAATAAATTCTTATCGAGTGGAATTATGCCCGCAAAAAAATATTTGAAAGAAAATGTCAATTTAGCTATTGGGAGCGACGTCGCGGGAGGCTACAGCCAATCCCTGCTGAATGAGGCTATGGAAGCGGTAGAATGTTCCAAACTTTACAGCGTTTTGATAGAGAAGCAGCCGATTTTATCGCCAAGAGAGTCGCTCTGCCTTGCAACAATAAAGGCAGCAGAGCATCTAAAAATTAGCGATACTGTCGGCAATTTTGCCAGCGGAAAATCCGCAGACATAGCCGTATTCGACTTACCGGACTATCTCCAAGCGGATTTGCTAAGCGAAGACGAGATAATTTCATCGATAATATACAACATAGACAATAGAATTGCCAAAGCAGTTTTTATCGATGGTGAATTATATAAATCTAATAATACAAGAGGTTACGATGAAAAGCTATAGAAAAGAATTGTGGTTCAATACTACAAGTAGGCGGGAATATATTAATATCACACGCCACGTCGAAGAATGCCTTGCCGAAAGCGGAGTAAAAGAAGGGTTGGTGCTTGTTAATGCAATGCACATCACTGCATCGGTATTCATTAATGATGATGAATCTGGCTTGCATAGCGATTTTGAAAAATGGCTCGAAAAGCTCGCACCCGAAAAGCCGCATAGCCAATATGCACACAATGGATTTGAAGACAACGCCGACGCTCACTTAAAAAGGCAAGTGATGGGGCGGGAGGTAGTAGTCGCAATAACCAATGGCAAACTCGACTTCGGACCTTGGGAACAGATTTTTTACGGCGAATTTGACGGCAAACGGCGAAAAAGGGTATTAGTCAAAATTATTGGGGAATAGTCGCCCAAATTTTGTAACTGCGTGATTGCTATAGCAAATAGCCCTGCTTAATGCTAATCGTTGTCGGGCTGCACTATATCAAACGACACTCCGATAGGGCAGTGGTCAGATATTTGAGCCGCTTCTTCTTTTTTATATTTGCTGTAGAAATCGTTCATAAATAAACTGTTTTTCAAAAGTCGCTTTTTTGCGGAGTTGGATATGACAATTTGGTCTATCACGAACCATTCTCTGTATTTGCAACCTTTTACGTCTTTAGTCAAAAACTCTACGTTGCTATTTTCCAAAAGTGCTGTGAGCGCACTGCCACCTTGCCTATTCGGGAAATCATTAAAATCGCCAACTAAAATTAAGTCTTGTTCTGCATCATGAGTCAAAACGCTATCCACCCAATTGCTAAGTGCTGCTGCTTGGCGCGAGCGAAGCACGATGCTTTCTTCTCTTTTTTCTGGGGTGTCGTCATATCGGGAAGTCGCTTTAAAATGCACTACCATCATATACCAATCGAAATTGCCTTTGCGAGCTTTCAGGAACATGCCCGGTCGCGTTCTGCCGTCCTTCACTGCAATTGGAGCATAATCTCCAACATATTGCAAGTCTATGTTATCTTTAAATAATACAGCAACATTTTGCTTTGCATAGCCGGAACTTATGTGATATTTATATCCCGGCAAATACTTTATTATTTTATCTAATGCTTCGGCATTTTCAATTTCTTGCAGTCCAATGACCTCGAACTTGGTATCTTTTATAACTTCGGCAATCCGCTTATATTCATCATCTGTTCGCGGCTTATTATCATCAATGCCGTCGCCGAGCCATTCTATATTAAAAGTGCCTATGGAGACACAGTCGTCGCCGCATGGCTCGCGCACGGATAAAGTGCTACAAGAGGCTGCCACTATAGAAATGGCAGCTATTATCAGTAAAAGTTTTTTTGTATTCAACATTATGATATTCCAAAAATTGCTTTAAATATATGCCCAGCTACTTCGGGATTTTCTTTTAGTCTGCGGGTTGAATAGCCGTACCAATCTTCTCCAAAAGGAACGTAAATTCTAAGGTTATGCCCAGCCCGAAGCAGTTCGTCCCTTCTGTTTTCTCTTACCCCGAGCAGCATTTGAAATTCATATTTCGACTTATCTATTTGATTTCTCTTGATATAATCTTCAGCAAATTGTATTAATGGTTCGTCGTGGGTTGCTATGCCCGGATAGTAGCCATTTTCGAATACAAATTCTAATAGCCTTTTGTAGTTACTTCTTACTTCTTCTTTATCGCGGTAGGCAATGCTTTCTGCTTCTACATAAATTCCTTTGCAGAGCCTGACATTAGGCTTATAGGGCGCTAATTCCTTCAAATCGTCCAAACTTCTCCTCATATATGCTTGAATAACAAAGCCTACATTATCAAATCCTTTCTCGCGAAGTTCGCGATATAAATTTAAAGTTTTTGTGGTATAGGGCGAATTTTCCATATCAATACGGACAAATATCCCGTACTGCTTAGCAATTTCAATTAAATGAGTGATGTTTTGAACGCAGAAATCATAATCAATGTCTAACCCAAGTCGGCAAATTGTGTTCGTGTATTGCTTCGATGACTTTTTGCGACTGGTCGCGATCATCTAAAGCTCGCTCGCGTGAGGTAACAAATTCGCCCAAGACATCAATTGTTGTCCTGCCACCAAGTTTTTCAAACTCTTTTGTAACTCTTATGGCATCGTTTAAAGTATCGCCAGCAATGTATTTTTTAGCAAAGATATGAACCATCGGCTTCGGGATATACGGAAGCGTTTTAATTATTAACTGATTAAGCATAATGACTACCAATAATTGTTTCTCAAATACAATCTATGCAAAAATACAAATTTTTGCAATATATTAATAAAATTATTTTAATAATATGAAACAAATGCCTAAAACCGGTCGAAAATTGCAGGGATAGAGCTTGCCCTATACGTAGTAAACTTAAATAATTCATTAGGAACTATAACTGACTATATCTTTAGGCAATGGGGCATGCCCCATTGTCTATTCTCCAGATGTCCTACACCTTCGAGGTGTAGGACATCTATTATTCCTCCGGGCTGAGGTCAGAGGTCATATTGCATTATTTGGGTTAAACCAATATAAATTTCACTACTAACAATATTGATTTTGCTATATTCGTTATTAATCATTTTTTAGTATAATAGTAAAAAATGAAATCTACGTCTGCAAATGCTGTAATTTCAAAGTTGGAAGAATTAATTGCTCAGAATAAAGGCAATATTAATCCTTATGAAGCAGCCCTTGCAACAGGATTTTCAATAGACGAAATTAACGATGCTTTTAATCGCTTGCTTGAGCTGTTTGAATCTAAAGTTTCGATGGATAGCAGCAGCGGCGCAGTTGTTTTCAAATTTGCTTATCCGCTAAAGCCGCGAGGCAAAAAAACTTTCAAAGAAAAATTATACGTAGTCGCCGAAGCTGCCTATAAAATATTTCAAAAAGTGTATAAAGTTTCGATAGGCGTTATACTTATCGCTTATACAACTGTTTTTGCATTAATAATTCTGGCTGCTATGTTTGCTTCAAGCAGCCGCGACAACGATAGAGGACCCAATTTAGGGTTTGTGGCGGATATATTTCTTGCAATTATTCGCGGGATGCAAATTGCAGCAATTACGTCTGATATGGCAGAAATGTCGAGAGATCGCTCTGGGCTTGCATATAGACAAGTTCGCAGAGAGCCACAAAAGGGTTTTATAACGTCGGTTTACCATTTTGTTTTTGGTCCTGAAAGAGTGAAATTCGATCCGCTTGCAGATGCGAGAGAAGTACTGGCTTACTTGAAGCAAGTATCCAATGGAAAGTTGACAGCGGGCAGTATCATTATGCTATCCGGCGGGAACTACGAAAGCGCTGAAAGCAAACTTGCCGAATACGTCGGGAAGTTTAAAGGCGACATGAATATCACAAACGATGGGCTGTTATTAGCAGAATTTCATAACTTGCAGAGCGTGCAAAAGGAGTGGCTCAAAGGAAAAATTATATATTATTTCGATGAAGTTGAGGCGCCTTATATATTAAACGGCAATACAGCTGGAAAAAATATTGGCATATCCTTTATGAATTTCTTCAACTTATTAGTTTCTATGGTTGTGATGGCAGCTTCGACTAATGCCGCAATGTTTATATTTTTAGGCTTGTTGCCATTTATATTTTCCGTGCTATTTTTTGCTATTCCGCTTATAAGGATACCCGTTAATATATCTTTGAACAAAAAGCGCGAGAAAGAAATATTACGCAAAAAGCTATTTAGAGGAATCGCCAAAACTATGCATCATCCAGTAACGTTAGAAGAATTATTAGCGGCGTCCGGCATCAGTGGCGACGAGGTTAATAAGGCGAAAGATATGGTACAAAGTTTGCTAATTGATTATCAAGGGGAGCTAACTATTTCTGAATCTGGCGCTCCGCTATATATTTTCGAGAGATTGAATAATGAAATAAAGGTTACTACTTATACAAACTAAAAATACCTTTTTTAGTTTTATACACAAAAATATCGGTTAAATTAAGCATAAGGTGCGTTGAGCATCTTGGATTTTTACGCTATTAAGAATAAAACTAAATAAATTGTTGTAAATAAAGGAAATAAAAAATGAGAATCATTTTTTTAGGACCTCCAGGCGCCGGCAAAGGCACCCAATCGCAAAACATTTGCCGGGATTATGGGATTAGACAAATTTCAACAGGAGAAATTCTCCGAAAGCATACGACCGAAGGAACCGAACTCGGCAAAGAGGCGGCTAACTTTATGAAGCGAGGCGAGTTAGTTCCAGACAATTTGATGATAGATATTATAATTTCTGAGCTGAAGAAACCAGAATTTGCTAAAGGCTTTTTGCTCGATGGATTTCCGCGAACCCCAGTTCAAGCGGAAGCACTCGATGGCATAATGGCTAAATATGGAATTAAACTAACTTGTGTGCTTGTGCTTGAGGTGCCGCATGAAGAAATTGTCAAAAGGATAAGTCTTCGCAGGACAGACAGAAAAACAGGTAAGACTTACCACCTTCTTTTCAATCCACCGCCGCCGGGAGAAGCGTTGGAGCTATATCAGCGGGAAGACGACCACGAAGATACAGTAAAACATAGGTTAGTCGTATACGAATCGCGAACCAAGCCTTTAATAAAGTATTATTCATCTATGGGGTTGGCACACAGAATTAACGGCGTCGGCACTTTGGAAGAAGTATATGGGAAAATCACTAAAATTTTAGATGAGCAGATCCACAAATAAAGCAAAGGCTTCGTATATAAACAAGGGCTATCTTTTGCAGTGAATATAGCCCTTATTTTTACAGTCAGAATCAGGATGCTCATGATTATATGATTATCAGGATAAGGAGAAAGAAAAGTGAATAGTATACAAAATCATCTTGTTAATCCTTTAATTCTAAGAATCGTTATTCAGACAAAAAAGACGGGGCTGTCTTATATGGTAATAGGTGAGAGCATCAGTGTTCTCCAGATGTCCTACACCTTCGAGGTGTAGGA
>JAKIZN010000258.1 GCA_022708005.1 Bacteroidota bacterium
CGCAAGGCGAACTAAAAATTTTCGGCGAAAGTATTGATAGCATTAAGCCCGGCGCTATTGGCTATGTACCACAATTCAAGACTATCGATAGAAGCTTTCCCGCTACGGCACTCGAACTTGTGATGAGCGGTATTAATCATAATTGGGCAGGGCTAAAATCAAAAAAAGACATAAAAGCGTCCATTGAAGCGCTTGAGCTTGTAGGAGCCGCGGGCTTTGCCAAAAAGCAGATTTCTACTTTATCGGGTGGGCAGTTGCAAAGGGTTTATCTCGCCCGTTGCTTTGTTGCCGAACCGAAGATATTATTGCTCGACGAGCCAGCGACAGGAGTTGATTTAGTTTGCGAATCATCGATAAATTCCATAATAGAAGAGCGCAACCGCTCGAAAGGAACAACTATTATTATGGTTACCCACGATTGGACTGCCGCGTATCACCACGCTAGATATGTGCTATTGCTCAATAAAAAGCAAATATACTACGGCTCGCCCGAAGCCGCGTTTACAGATATTAATTTGCAAAAAACATTCTCGCATTTGGGGCATCAACATAAAGTTACTTTCGGATTGAAAAGCAATGCTTGATATATTTTTATTAGATTTTATGCAAAGAGCGCTGATTGCTGGGCTATTGCTCGGAATTGTTACCGGCTTTTTCGGCGTATTCGTTGTGCAAAGGAAAATGAGCTTTTTAGGTAGTGGTATTTCGCACGCGGCATTTGGCGGAGTGGCTCTGGGGTTGCTCATAAACGTCCAGCCTATGCTTGTTGCAGTGCCTTTTTCATTTTTGATTGCATTCCTTATAATACTTCTGAAAAATAAAACAAATTTGGGTTCGGACACAGCAATAGGAATACTTTTCTCTGTTGCAATGGCAATGGGCATTATATTTTTATCGCTGAAAGAAAGCTATTCTAATGATGCAAATTCTTATTTATTCGGCTCGATTCTATCCGTATTCCCAAGCGATCTGTTGCTTATTGCTGTCATAACGCTATTAGTGCTTTTTATTGCTTTCAAATATTGGAAACGGTGGGCTTATTCCACATTCGATAGAGAGCTGGCGCTTTCGGATAGAGTGCCTGTTACAAAAGACGAATATGTGATGACGCTTGCTATTACGCTTGTAATAGTCGTATCAATTAAAATAGTCGGGATGCTGCTAATCGGTGCATATTTGATCATTCCCGCAGCCGCGTCAAGGCTTATTTCCAAATCATTTTTTCAAATGACGGTGCTATCCGTAGTTATCGGAGCGGCGAGCAGCGTCATTGGACTTATCTTGTCATATATTATCGATATGCCGAGCGGCGCCGTTATTATAATGTTCCAAGTGCTGATTTTAATAGCATTTGCAGCGATTAGAAAAATATTAAAATAACGAATTATTATCAATAGGGAAATCCACCCCTATATGCTTAAATGCTAATTTAGTCGCAAGTCGCCCTCGCGGAGTGCGATTTATAAACCCTTGCTGCACCAAAAATGGCTCATATACTTCTTCAATTGTCCCGGGCTCTTCGCCGACAGCCGTAGCGATTGTATTAAGCCCAACCGGTCCGCCATTGAACTTTTCAATGATTGTAGATAATATCCTTTTGTCCATCTCATCGAGTCCAAATTGGTCGACTTCGAGCGCGGTCAGTGCCATTTGTGCAATTTCGCGAGTAATTTTTCCAGTGCCTTTAACTTGCGCAAAGTCGCGAGTGCGTCGCAGCAATCTATTGGCGATTCGCGGGGTGCCTCTGGAGCGAGAAGCTATTTCCATAGCACCGTCTTCGTCTATCGGCACTTGCAAAATATTAGCGGAGCGGAGCGCAACCACTAATAAATCATTTTTGTCGTAATAATCCAATCTATTGACTATCCCAAATCGCGAGCGGAGCGGATCGGTCAGCAAGCCTGCGCGAGTTGTCGCTCCAATCAGCGTAAAATGCGGTATTTTTATTTGAATTGTGCGCGCCGAAGGTCCTGAATCTATCATTATATCAAGCCGAAAATCTTCCATTGCAGAATATAGATATTCTTCCACAACAGTTGATAATCGATGTATTTCATCGATAAATAATATATCGCCGTCAGAAAGATTTGTAAGCAAACCCGCTAAGTCGCCGGGCTTTTCGAGAACTGGTCCCGATGTGGTTTTGATGTTCGTTCCCATTTCGCGAGCGATGATATAGCTAAGCGTAGTTTTACCAAGCCCCGGCGGACCTGTCAGCAAGACATGGTCAAGCGATTCCGCTCTATCGCGAGCCGCCTTTATAAATATTTGTAAATTTGTTACTATTTTTCGCTGCCCAACAAACTCTTCAAATACCGCTGGGCGCAAACTATTATCAAAATCTTCTTCTTTTGATTTTTGTGGCGATATTATATCTGTTTCTCTATCTTTCATTTTTTCATTTATTTAAAGGGGAAAATTTTCTGAAAATATGCTTAAAATATATACTCCACTCCGAAGCTAAATATATTGAAATCGCCATAATTGAAGTCTGCGAACAGTCCGATTGGACCATATTTGAACTTTGCTCCAAGATTGAACTTTATGCTTGAATCTTCAAGGCTCAAAGAAGTTTTTTGAGGATTTCTATCGCCCGGGTATTCCGGCGGGTCTGCAACTATTTGCCCGCTTTCGGGATCGATTTTCATAAGCCCAAGCTGTAATTGAGTTTCCACTGGCAAGTAATATTTGAAGTCGGAATTGATTTTAATATAATTATAAGACAATCCGCCAAATGCTTCAAAATTTTCGTGGAATTGCTTGCTAAAATGCAAGTTAAAATTCCAAATACTTGCATTTGCCGTTAAGTCGGATTGTGTAACTCCGACCTTGTTTTTCAAGTTAGTGCCTTGATATACAATTTGCGCTGCCATATCGAACGGAGCGGGGTTGCCACGCGCGTTATCTTCCGTATACTCTGGCTCGTCATAAAAATACTGCGAAATACTATGCTTAATGCCTATGCCCCAAAATGCAAATTTGCCGATATATTTGCCTAAATCAACCGGCGGAATGAATCGCACAAGCATTTCAGTGCCATATAGCGAGCCAACTTCTAAT
>JAKIZN010000259.1 GCA_022708005.1 Bacteroidota bacterium
TCAGAATAAAAGATATGCCGAGTTTGCCGACTTATTTGGCTGCAAATGAAAAATTAGAGCTTTCGATTGAGTATTTCCCGCTGAGCGAAGGCGACCACTTTGCCGAACTTATCATAGAGACTAAAGAGCCAGCACCGCAGATTCTCAAGGTCTCGCTAAACGGCAGATTCGAAAAAGCCGCGAGTATCGCGAGCAGAGATTCCATAAACTTCGGATATGTGGAAAGTTGTATCAGCGAAGTGCTGGACTCCGTAACGTTCACAAATATTGGCTTGCGAGCCGATACGCTCAGCATATCGCATAGCGGCAGCATAGCTTTTGCTACTCAGCCGAGCCGCGAACTAATAGTGCTGCCCAATGATTCGGCAAAAATATACATTAAAGCGACCATAAGCGAGTTGGAGGGCGTCGGGCTGCACACGGCAAATATCAAGCTGAAGAGCAAGGTATGCGGCGATGAATATTCTATTCTGGCGAGTGCCGAACTTATTGTTCCAAAGCTGCTGATTTCGCCTAATCCAATTAACTTTGAAGATGTTTGGATGAATGATGAAAAAGAGCTTGAGTTTAGCATATCAAATGCGTCGCAAGTTCCAATTGAGTATGAAATATTAGGCATAGAGCCAGAAAGCAGCGATTTTTCAATTGATTTAGCAAAAGGATTTCTAACCGTAGGCGAAAAAAATGTGCATTTAGCCAAATTTTCTGCCTTAAAAGAAGGGCAGCACGCGGCAACTTTAATAGTGCGACAAAAGACAGCGTGCGATGATACTTTTAGTATCGAACTTTTAGCCCGTGTTCCGGAGGAAATATATTATCCAAAATTTATTATTGGCGACCACAAGGCAGTGCCGGGCGATACCGTAGGCGTGCTGGTATATCTTGATTCCGCTATATTGCGTGCTACGCCAAAGGCAGCCGAATTTTCAATAGCGTTCGATAGATTTTTGTTCGAGCCGGAAAAAGTTGAAAAATTGTATATGGTGAGGTCGCCAGTGGATTTCACTTTTAGCAAAGATTTGCTTAGTTTTCGGCTTGATTCGAGCCAATCGGTTGGTTTGCTAGCTGAAGCGGGCAAGAAATTTTTAATAAGCGGGATTGCGCTGCTATCAAATCCGGATTCGACGGCTTTGGCATTTCGCGACATTAAAATTATGGCAGATAAAGAGTTATCGCCGCTCAAAAAAGACGGTTCGCTTTCTCTATATGGATATTGCCGCCCAAGTAACATTGGCATAAGGCTGCTTCCGACGGCAGAGCTAAACTTCGTTAGCTCGGGCGGGGAAACGGTTAAGATAGTTATCAATAGCAGCAGCGGGCAGGCGGCGAGTATTTCGTCAAGCGATGCCATAGGCAGATACAGCCAGATTCGCTCGCTAAAACTTGCGGGTGGCGAGAACATTATTGAGCTGCCAACTTACAGTTTCCCGTCAGGGCTGCAATATTTAATAATTGAAACAGAAGGCGGACAGATTTTCACTGAAAAGCTGATTATTGTGAGGTAGATTGCTGTTGTCTTTCTTAACTAATTTCTTTATTTTTGCATAACTAATAAATAAACCATTGTTAATAAAAAGGCTTGATTTTATGAAAATACTAATAATTTCGATTTGTTTGCTTGCCGCTATCAATACTTCGGCGTCCCAAGATTTTAACCCACCTAAAGCTAAAAAAGTTCCGTTTAGTTATACTATGCACAACTATAATTTCACAGATTTTTATCAGTGGCTCGAAGATAAAACATCACCGGAAACTTTTGATTGGTCGAAAAAATCGCATAATTATACAGTTAATTTTATTAATTCAAACTACCCAGATATTGCGGGATTGAAAGATGAAATCCGTAGCTATCTAGATAGAGATTATAGGAGTTCGCCTATTTACAAAAGCGGACGAGAATTTTTTTGGGCTCGCAAAAAAGGCGAACAGCAAAGTAAGCTATACACAGTGCTGAAAGGCAAAGAAATATTGATTTTTGACCCAGTCGCCTTCGACAAAACGGGGAAATCATCGCCATCAGGACCTGTTTTTACCGAAGATGCAAGCCGCGCAGCCATAGGACTACAGTTTCAAGGAAATGAAATTTATACTTATAGAATCATCGATACTAAAACGGGCAAAGTGTTATCCGAGCCAATCGAAAATTTGAACGGATTTTCTTGGACAAAAGACGAAAAATCTGCTTATATCTCTATACGCAGCAAAGAGATGATAGAAAAGCAGATGCCAGTTGAAACATATCTTCATAAAATCGCTGATGGCAATAATCGCAAAAATGATGTTTTTATGGGATCGCCCAAAGATGCAAAAGACTTCTTCTCGATATGGGACGATAGGGAAAGCGACCTAACTATTTTATCTAATGGGGATTTTTACTCTAATACTTTGAGAATACGCAAGCAAGGCACAAATGGCAACGCCAAAGAAATTTGCTCAAGCGATAAATATAAATATAGCATAGGCATAAAGCACAATAAACTGTTCTATTATACTAACGACGACGCACCTAACTTCAAGCTGAAAGTAACAGATATTTCAACTCCAGAATATCAAAATGCTGTCGATTTTTATCCCGAGCAACAAGGCATTATCTTGAAGGGCTTTACTTTGACTGAAAAGTATGTGCTGCTCGAGCTAAAAAAAGATGTTTTAACTACACTTGTTGCGTATGACTATAACGGAAAATTTGTAACGGAGCTTGCTCCACCGGAATTTGGAGATATTGCAAGCGTAGGATATGATAAGCATACCAAGTCTATTTTTGTCTCGCTGGCGACTTTTACTAATCCGACTAAAGTCTTTAAAATTAAAGAAGATAACTTAAAGTGGGAATTTTTATACCAAGATAATCCGCCGATAAACACATCTGATATGGAATCAAAAATGATTTTTTACACGTCGAAAGACGGCACAAAAGTTCCTATGTTCCTTGTATATAGAAAAGATGTTAAACTTGACGGTAGCAATCCAACTCTGCTTTATGGCTATGGTGGATTTAATATAAGCATGAGCCCGCATTTTATTGGCTCGACTGCTTCGTTT
>JAKIZN010000013.1 GCA_022708005.1 Bacteroidota bacterium
GAGCGAGCTTTGGGCATAGATAATGCAATCGAAGGCTTTCGCGTGAAAATTCGCCCTGTCAATGCTGTGGAAATAACTGGATTAATCGGTAGGCAAAGGCTGTTTTGGGGCAAAAGCGATGGCATCGTCCGCGGTGGCGATATTAATATAGATGTTAATGAAGCACTAAAAGTAGATTTGCCGTTTGGCACGCGAATTGGCGCAAGCGTGGTTAGCAAATTCCAATTCGATGACGATCCGTTTTATGTATTGCCAGAAAATGTGTTGGCTTACTCCACAAGGCTGGGGCTTTCGGGCGAAAGTTTCTTGTTCGATGCGGAGTTTGGCTATAAGTATAATGATCCTAATGCTACAAATAAAAATACGTACAACGATGGCTATGGGTTGGCTCTCTCGGGTTCTTATTTCACAAAAGGCTTTAGCCTTGCGCTATCCGCCCACAAGTTAGACAATATGGATTTTCGCACAGATAGGAGCGCTGCGGGGAACAACTTGATGATGAGCTATATACCCCCGATTAACAAGCAAAGTCCTTATAAATTGCCTAATATGTATCCTTATGCCACCAAGCTAAATGGCGAAGTGGGGATACAGGCTGATATGAATTATAATATCCCAGCCAAATCTTTGCTCGGTGGAAAATATGGCACTGGAATTAATGTGAATTACTCAAGAGTTCAATCGATAGATACAACGCATATTGATGAATTTAAGTATAAATCAGACTTTTTCGCAATGGGCGATAGGCTTTATTTCCAAGATTTTAATATCAGTATTGCCAAGAAAGTCAGCCGCGATTTCAAAACTAATATTACTTATATGAATTTAACTTATGATAAAGATATATTAGAAAACGAAGGCTCTGCAAAATATGGCAAATTGGCGGGCAATTTTCTTATTGTCGATGGAACTTATAAAATAGATAATCGTAACGCGATTCGCTTGGAATTGCAACATCTTTGGGCAAAGTTGGATTCTACTTTGCATATGCCAGATAATCAAAATGGAAATTGGTTTATGGCGCTAGCCGAATATTCCTATTCGCCAAAATGGTTCTTAACTATTAGCGATGAATATAATTACGGCAATGATTTTGAAAATAGGAGAATCCATTACTACACAGTTGCGATGACGTATATTCAATCATCTACGAGAATCCAATTAAGCTGGGGCAAGCAAAAGCAAGGTATACTTTGCGTTGGCGGAGTGTGCCGTTTGGTACCAGCTTCCAATGGTTTATATTTGTCATTAACATCATCATTTTAGGAGATAGCTATGAAAACAATATATTATTTGTTTGCCGTTTTATTTTTGGCAACTTCCTGCGACCAAATAACCGGCAACTATCTTGAAAATCCGACTATAAACCCAGACGATACTGCAAAAGTCTGGCGAAATATTTTGCTTGAAGATTTTACGGGCTATACCTGCGGCAACTGCCCCGCGGCACATGAAGTTGCTAAGCAATTGACCGATACGTATAAAGATAGAGTGATAGTGGTTGGCATTCATGCAGGAAACTTCGCAGAGCCGAACCCAGCACATTACTACGACTTCCGCACGCCAGAGGGCAATGCTTACGACCAGCTTTTTGGCAATAGCCAAGCAGGATTGCCCAATGGGCTAATCAATCGTCAAAAATTTAGCGGCTCTTATATAACGCGACACACCAAGTGGGCATCGTTGGTAGCTGCTGCTATCGGACAAGAAGCCGATGCGGCTATAACGATGCACGCTAGTTACGATGATGCAACTCGCAAAATTACTGTATCGGGTAACTTGCGTTACGTAAAAAATTCTTCTGCAAACGACTATCTTTGCGTTGTTATTACAGAGGATAGCATAGTGCAATATCAAAAAGATTATCGTAAAAATCCGCAAGATATACCAGAGTATAATCACATGCATGTATTCCGCGGAGCTATTACTCCAACTTGGGGCGATAAAATTTCGGCAACGGCAATCACCGCAAACTCAAAATTTGATATGAATTATACTTACGTAATACCAAATGATAAAGATTGGAATCCCGCAAACTTGAATGTAGTAGCGTATGTTTATTCAAAAGATAAAGAATATGAAGTTATTCAAGCGAAAAGCGTACCGGTATACCGCAAATAAATATAATTTAATATATAATTTCGCTTAAGTTTGTTCGTTAATTGTCGAATAATAGAGTATCGAATATAAGAAAAGCATTATCTAACTAATAGAAAAGTATAATGAGTGCAGTAATTGATAAGTATATAAGCGATATAACGCAAGTTTTCAGTCTCGCGGTAGATGTGCTTAATGGAGCAAGATCCTTAAAAGGTATAAGTTTAGACTTGAAATTGCTTGCGATTAATGGTATAGTCCAAGCCTCAAAAATAGGCACTAATCAAGGGCAATCCCTTATAACGCTTTCGGGCTTCCTATCGGATTTGCCTGTTCAGATTGAGCCAGAGCTTGTAGACCTCGAGCAAACAGCCTCTATTTTCTCTTTGCAGCTAACAGATTGCTCCACTGCTGTACGGCGATTTTTGAAGTATTCCGAAGCTCTTAGTCAAATGATAAACAGATTGCTGCGAGATAGGCGAAGCACGTATAATGCAAGTGATTTCAATTTGCTAGATGTGAGAGTGCTGGCAAGGCTACACTTAGACAATGCTTTCACTGACATTAGCGAAATTGATAGAGAAAATCTCAAAACTTTAGCTCAAAGAAACATCGAAATTATTGCCCTTGCTAACAACTTGCTTTTCGAGGCTCATAATTTAATGACGAGAACTGCGAAAAAGTTAGATAGCATTAAGCGAAATGGATTTATCGCTAACTATATGGGATCGAATATCTTGATTGAGTCTTCGTATCTTTCATCAGACCAAAAGAGTTTTTCTGGATTGGTGGAAAATATCAAGGACATTGTGAAAGTATTAGATGAGCAGTTGTATGCGATCTCCGATAGTCTCTCCAAAGGCGATAATATGATAACAACTCTTATAAAAGTTAGAAATTAATATAGAGGAATAAATATGAAAAGTGAAGTTTTATTTGATGACGGCACACACAAATGGGTGGTCTTGGGGAGAGATCCCGATAAAAAAGAAGAGATAATCGATACAAATGAATACTTGATAGTGTCAGAAGAGCAAGCGGTTATATTAGACCCAGGTGGTATCGAGGTGTTTCCGCAAGTTTTGACCGAAGTTACGAGGCATGTTTCGACTGATAAAATCCAAGCAATTGTTGCATCGCACCAAGATCCAGACATTGCATCTTCGCTTTCGATGTGGTTGGGATTGTCCCCAAACATTAAAGTATATTGCCCGTGGGTTTGGACTACCTTTATTGCTCACTTTGGGTTAGGAGTCGATTTAAATCTAACTGGCGTGCCTGACGAGGGGATTGAACTTACCATCGGCAGCACTCAAAATAATCTCTATTTGGTGCCGGCACATTATTGCCACTCGTCGGGCAATTTCTCCGTTTATGACCCAAAAGCTGACATACTTTTTTCGGGTGATATTGGTGTTGGGCTTGTTCCTGCGGATACATCACTTTTCGTCGATGATTTTGATAAGCATATCAAGTATATGGAAAAATTCCATTTGCGTTGGATGCCGTCTTCCGCTGCTTTGAAAGCTTGGGTCAAGCGAGTGCGTCTTATTAATCCAAGTATGATATGCCCTCAGCACGGCTCTATCTTCCGCGGCGATGACGTTAAACGTTTGCTTGATTGGCTCGATGGACTCGATGTCGGCAAGTGGGATATGGGCTTAGAAGCTACTGATGTTAATAAATCGCAGTGGATGAAATGGAAAAAGCGGTAGTAGTATAAACCCAAATGGATGCATTAGGAACTCTAATTGAATGCGTATCTGTAAGGAAATATTTGGCTTTAAGATGTCCTACACCTCGAAGGTGTAGGACATCTTTTTTGCTCCCCTTCGCCTTTGGAGAAGGGGTTGGGGGTTGAGGGCAGAGTTTCTATTGAATTATTTGGCATAAATTGAAATTTAGTTGAAAGGGCTGTCCAATTGAGGGTAGCCCTTTGTTGTTTTGCTGGCGTTTGCCGCACCAACAAAAATAAAAGGTTGCCCACTTATTAAGTGGGCAACCCAATTGCAAGTGAAGAGTAATTTTTACTCTTGTGAATAAAAATTAGTTGACGGGATAAACAGAAATTTGTTTTCTGTATCTGTCTTTTGGTTCAAATTTCACTACTCCGTCGATAAGCGAAAAGATAGTATAATCTTTGCCAAGTCCGACGTTATTGCCTGGGTGAAATTTAGTACCACATTGGCGCATAATAATATTTCCAGCAACTACAGATTGCCCGCCGAAAACTTTAACGCCTCTATATTGCGGATTCGAATCGCGTCCGTTTTTCGATGAACCGCCGCCCTTCTTATGAGCCATTAAAAACCTCTCAATATATTATTTCTAATTACTTTCCTTAATTGATGCTTGTTATTTCAATTTTGGTATATTGATGTCTGAAGCCGTTCAACTTGCGATGCCCTTTGCGACGCTTCTTGTGAAATACAAGCACAGTCTTGTTCTTGCCATGCTCAAGCACGGTAGCCTTTACGCTGCCTTGCAAGTATGGATTGCCAATTTCAATATTGCCGTCGCTATTTTTTAGTAAAATATTCCCAAATTCAACTACTTCGCCTACATTTGCTTTCAAATGTGGAACGTTAAGCTGAGCTTTTTCGCTTACTTCAAACTGTTGTCCGGCTATTTCTACCAATGCTAACATTTTTTATTCCTCAAATGGACTTTTTGTTCATTTAACATATTTGAACTTGCAATTTAAGAATGTTTATTGTTTTTTCCAAAAAAAAATTATAAATTCGACAAATAATTTAGTCCTAATGGCTCAATAAGAACTCTAACTGATTGCGTATCTGTAAGGAAAATTTGGGCTTTAAGATGTCCTACACCTCAAAGGTGCAGGACATCTGGAGAACACGGTTGCTCTATACTAAAAAACTTCTGCATCTTGATTGAGCGACACCGAGACAGTTTTCGATACTCCAACTTCTTGCATGGTTATGCCGTAAAGTGTATTGGCTGCCGTCATAGTTTTTTTATTGTGCGATACAATTAGAAATTGCGTGTTTTCGCTAAATTCCTTGATTAGATTTATAAATTTATCTATGTTAGCATCATCAAGCGGGGCATCGACTTCGTCTAAAATGCAGAATGGCGATGGCTTAACAAGATAAATTGCGAAAAGCAATGCTATTGCTGTCAAGGTTTTTTCGCCTCCGGAAAGCTGCTCAATTGAATTTGGACGTTTGTTTGGCGGTTCTGCAATGATTTCAATGTCCGTCTCGAGCAATTTGCCTTCGTTTATTCTTAGCTCTGCCTTGCCTTCGTTGCCGAATAAAGTTTTGAAAAGGTGCTGAAAATTGGCATGTATTTTCCCGAAAGTATCGGCAAACTGCCGTTCTGCCGTTTGATTTATTTCTGCTATCGTTTCTTTCAGAGTTTTTTCGGCGCCATAAAGGTCATTTACTTGATTTTCGTAAAAGCTCAATCGCTCGCTTTCTTTTTCAAATTCTTCGAGTGCGAGAAAATTGATATTCCCAAGATTAGAAAGCTTTTGCTTGATGTCGATAATTGCAGATTTATTATGCTCGTAGTCAAAGTTTTCTGGCACAGAAGATATATGCTCGTCAAGATTTATTTGATGCTCGCTTGCCATTTTTTCGCGGATAGAGCTTATTTGTAGATTTATCTCGCTTTGCTTTATCTCTTTGTTATATATAGACTCCTTCAAGCTATCGTAAGTTTTTCTATAGTCCGTAAGCGAGTGATTATATTGAGCGAGCTGCTCTGAAAGCGAATTTTTTTCGCCAACAAGGATTTCCATTTTTGATGTAATTTTATCAAGTTCGCTTTGGACTTCGCTAAGTTCCGAATTGTTAGTATCTATCCTGCCTGCGAGAATACTTTTTTGGCTGTCGCTATTGAGCAATTCCTCGTGCTTGCGCTGTATGGTTGAACGCAACTGCATCGCTTGTTCCAGCATTTTTTTCTGCTCATTTTTTAGCGACGATAGCTCCGAACGCAGTCGAGTTAAATCGATTTCGATGGCTCTAAGATTTTCTTCTTTTTGGCGAAGTTCTGTTTCAGCTTCGGCAAGTTGAGCCTGAACCGCTGATAAATTTTGCTTCACTTCGCTGTGCTTTTCTGCGGATTCGGCTATTTGGCTTGCAAAATTTTCAATATCAATCGAAATATCTGCTATTTCCTCATCTATTCGTGTGTTGCTTTCGGAAACAAGTTGCAAACTTTGCTCTAATGCCTGACGGCGAAGCTGAGCCTGCGCTGTCTTTTGCTCGAAAGACTTCAGTTGCGTCTCCGCCGAGCGAACATTTGCTGTAAGCGATTGAATATCAATCCCCGAAAGCTCAAATTTCAAGCCGTCGAATTGCTTGTCGAGTTCGGCAACGTCGCTGTTAATTTTAACTATTTCCTTCTTTAAGCTGTCCATTTTTTCTTTTTTGCCGAGCTTGCCCGAGTCGCTTTTTTGGAACGACCCCCCCAAAATATAGCCAGATTTATGGACTAGCTCGCCGCTCATCGCAACGGCATAATCGCAATTGCCCGATTGGACTGCCGAAATTGCTGCATCTAAATTATCGACTATCAAACAGCTCCCGAGAATATTTTGCAGCACTTGCGCAGTGCTATTATCGCAGCGAATTACGTCAAACAGCGATTTGCCACTGATAGCCTTGCTGGGCGCTTGCTGGATTAGCTCTTTTGCTATTATCGCCGTTCTGCCTTTTTTGTCGTCCTGCAAGAGTTGCAGAGCTTTTTTAGCTTCGGTAATTGAATCCACAAGGAAAAAGTCGCCGATGTAATTCAATACGGAAAGGGTCGCCGTTCTATATTCATCATCAACTGCGATTGCCTCGGCAAGCTGTATTTTTTCTGATGAGTTGCACCAATTATCCGATTTAAAAAGATATTTTGCTGTTTCGTTAGTATCAATCATTGATTTGAGAAAATCGAGAGCCGAATTTTTCGAGCCTAATTGATGCTTTTTTTCGTTGATTTTTAGCTTCAAAGAATCAATATTTGTTTGCAAAGCGGATTGCCGTTCCCTTTCGACGCTCAATAAATTTTCGGCTTCGGCAAGTTCTTCGGCAAGCGATAACTTTGTGTCGCCTGCTTTATCTAATTCTTCGTTAATTTCATCAATTTGACTTTGCAATCTATGCGATTCCTCGAAACTGCCTTGAATCTTGCGTTCGAGCATTTGCTTTCTATCGATGCTTCTATTTTCCTGCGACTTCAAATTATTTATCGCACTCTGCAGCGAATAAGCGGTTTCGTTTGCTTTGTCGACTTCCGATTTAATCTCGCGAAGTTGCGTTGCAGCCTTGTCCCTCACGGCTTTTAATTCGTCGAATTGCAGCTCGGATTGAGCGATGGTGCTTTCTTTGTCGCTAACTTGCGATGCGATATTATGCAGTTCTGTTTCAGTTGAGTCTAAGCGCAATTCTGCATCTGCAATTTCGGATTCTATTCGCTCTTTGGACTTATCTAACGATGCCAATTTTTCTGTATCGACAGCTATATCTCGCTGATATTGCGATATTTTAGCCAGAAGTACGTTTTCGGTGGTATGCGTTTCGGCAAACTCTGCTTCCGCTTGATTATGCTTCGCTTGCAGGCTTAATAGCACTTCCTCGATGGAATATAGTTCTGATTTTATCTTGATTTTCTGCTTGTCTAACTCGCTCATATCTGAACTTATAACAGCCGCATTTTTGCTTAAAATATCATATTGATAATCAAGCATTTGAATTTCAAGCCCTTTTAGCTCGGTCATCAAAGTATTATATCTTCGCGTCTTTTGTGCTTGACGAGATAGCGAATTAGTATTTTTGCGGACTTCGTCCAAAATATCTTGCAATCGCACCAAATCAGCGACAACGCTTTCTAACTTTTTGGCTGCTTCTTTTCGGCGAAGTTTGTATTTCTTGATACCAGCCGCTTCTTCAAAAAGTGCGCGACGCTCTTCTGCTCGCCCGCTGAGTATGGCTTCTACCATCTTCAGTTCAATAACCGAATAAGAATCAGCGCCAAGCCCGGTATCCATAAATAAATCAATAATATCTTTAAGTCGGCATTTATTTTTATTGAGCAAATATTCGCTTTCGCCACTGCGGAACAGCCTGCGGGTAATAGTTACTTCGCTGTATTCTGTGGGCAGCACCCCTTTATTATTTTCAATTGTTAGCGAAACTTCAGCCATACTCAGCGGTTTGCGGTCTTTTGTGCCATTAAATATTACATTTTCCATAACGTCTGACCTGAGAACCGAAGTTTTTTGCTCGCCGAGCACCCAGCGAATAGCATCAACGATATTTGATTTACCGCAGCCGTTTGGTCCGACAATAGCAGAAATTCCGCCATTGAACTTTAGCGCTGTTTTTTGAGCAAATGATTTAAAGCCTACTATTTCAAGTTTAGATAAATACATATATTAATATTTATTATTCCCAATTTGGCAAAAATACAATTTTTAGGATTATCCCACAATCCCACTGCAAAAACGTCAATTTGCTGGGATATTTGTCGCCGATTTATATTAGATAAACAGCTAATTCAATTCATCTTTTAGCGATGACAGCGGAATAACCTTTCGTTCGCCACTTTCGCGATATTTCACTTCGATATTGCCGTCTTTTAAGTTTTTCGCTCCGACTATAACTTGCGTAGGCAAGCCAATTAAATCAGCATCGTTGAATTTCACTCCAGCGGTTTCATCTCTATCGTCATAAAGCACTTCATAGCCTGCGTCCGACAGCTCGTTATATAGCGTTTCGCAAGCCTGAGCTACTTCTGGGAACTTCGCGGGATTGATTGCAAGCAAATGAACATCAAACGGAGTAAGTGGCTTTTTCCAAATAATGCCCTTATCATCATGATTTTGCTCGATATAGCATGCCATTATTCTCTCTACTCCGATGCCATAACTTCCCATAATGATTGGATGCTCTTTGCCTTCGCTATCCAAGAATTTTGCGTCCAAAGCTTCGGAATATTTTGTGCCGAGCTTGAATATATGCCCTAATTCAATCGCCTTGACTATCCTCAACGGCTCACCATTCACTATAGATGGCTCGCCATTGCGAACTGTTCGCAAATCATAAAATTCCTTGATATGCGGGCAATCTCGGGTGAAATCTATATTTTTCAAGTGGAAACCATCTTCGTTAGCACCGCTAACAAGTCCGTTTGCATCTTTAAGCAGCAAATCGGATATAATTCTAATATCGGACTTCAGATTGATAGGTCCGATTGAGCCGTGGTCAGCGCCGGTAAACTCAATCAGTTCTTCGGCTACAGCGGGTCGCAAGTTGCCTGTGCCCAAAATGCCTTGCAACTTGGATTCGTTAAGCTCGTCGTTGCCACGCATGAAAATCAAAATTGGCTTATCGTCAGCGATATAAACGACTGACTTGGCGCAACGCTCTTCGGGTATGCCAAATTGCTCGATAAGGTCGTCGATAGTCTTTGCATTTGGCGTAGCGAATTTTTCTATTGGGTCATTGCTATCAATTCTTCCTACTGGCAGTACAGCGGAAGTTGCGACTTCTATATTTGCGGAGTATCCGCTAGCTATTGCGCAAGTATCTTCGCCTGAATCGGATTCCACCATAAACTCTTGCGATTGGCGACCGCCCATTGCTCCGCTTGATGCTCCCACTACAAAGAAACTGATACCGCACCGTTCAAAAGTTTTGCAATATGCTTGATAATGCTTTTCGTAAGCTGCGTCTAATCCTTCCCAAGTGGTATCAAGCGAATAAGCATCTTTCATAGTGAACTGTCTGCCGCGAAGCACCCCCGATTTTGGGCGAGCTTCGTTGCGGAATTTAGTTTGTATTTGATACCATATTTGTGGCATATCGCGATATGATTTTATATGTTGCTTTGCGTGAAAGGCTATTATTTCTTCGTGTGTTGGCGCTAGCACGAGTCCTTCGCGATTTTTTATGTGGAATAGGACATCGCCCATTGCTTCCACTCGCCCTGTTTGCTCCCATATTTCAATCGGATTGAGTGCAGGTAATAAAAATTCTTGCCCACCGATAGCGTCCATTTCCTCTCTTAAAATCTCAATAATTTTCTTTATTACTTTATATCCCATAGGCAGAAATGAAAACACTCCAGCTGCAAGTTGGCGAGCTAATCCCGAGCGTAGCATTAACTGATGCGATGGTATTTGAGCTTCCGCTGCATTCTCTTTTAAGGTAGGCAGAAAAAAATCCGATTGTCTCATAATATTTCCCAATTATTTATATATATAATTTTTGATTCTATCTGAAAAAATTATGCAATTTAACACTATTAGTGAATAATTTCAAATAATTTGTCGCAGGCAAATAGAGAGAGCAGCTGTGAGGATAAAAAGCAAACGGGCAGTCATTATTTGCTGCCCGTTATTTTGAATTACCATCTGATATTTAGCTTTCGAGACGCTAAAGCATCGTCAAGCCGCTTTACTGCGGCTGTAGTTGGAGCATTCAGCACAACGTCTTTGTTTGTTCTTGCTTCTTCTGCAATTTTATTCATAACATTTGCAAAGTTTTCCAAGCTTTCTTTGGTCTCGGTTTCTGTTGGCTCGATTAACATTGCTTCGCGAACAATAAGCGGGAAGTAAATAGTCGGAGCGTGCAATCCGTAGTCCAATAAACGCTTTGCTATATCTTTGGCGCTTACGCCGTGCTGCTTTTGGCGGTCGGCACTGCAAACAAATTCGTGCATACAGAACTCTTTGTATGGATATTCGTATTCGTTTTCCATCAACTTCATTATATAGTTTGCGTTAATAATTGCATTTTCGCTAACTTGGCGAATCCCGAGACTGCCCAGCATTCTAATATATGTATAAGCTCTGATAAGAACGCCGAAATTGCCATAGAAAGAGTGCATAGAGCCGATAGATTTTTCTGTATCGCGCAAAAGCGAATATTTATCGCCTTCTTTAATGACTTGCGGAGTAGGCAGAAAAGGCACAAGTTTATCGCTAACGCAAACAGGACCCGCACCAGGTCCGCCACCGCCATGAGGAGTAGAGAAAGTTTTGTGCAAGTTCATGTGCACGCAATCGAATCCCATATCGCCGGGGCGAACTATGCCGAGCAGAGCGTTCAAGTTAGCACCGTCCATATAGAGCAATCCGCCGCAGCCGTGTATAATTCTTTCGATTTCTTCAATTTCTTTTTCAAATATTCCAATGGTGCTTGGGTTAGTTATCATCATTCCCGCTACTGTATCATCAGCTTTTGAGCGGAGATCGTCGATATCGATACGCCCATCTTCGCGACTTTTTACGCTGACGATGCTAAATCCACCGATTGCCGCAGACGCGGGATTAGTTCCATGAGCTGAGTCTGGGATTAAAATCACAGTTCGCTTATCGTCATTTCTATCTTTGTGGTAAGCCCTGAACATCAAAATACCGGCAAGTTCTCCTTGCGAGCCAGCAGATGGTTGCAATGAAACGCCTTGCAGCCCAGTGATTTCTTTTAATGCTTCTCCGAGTTCATACATCATTTGCAGAGCGCCTTGCGAATATTCGTCTTGCGAGCAAGGATGCAATTCAGTAAATCCGGGCAAAGCCGCGAGCTTTTCATTTACCTTTGGGTTGTATTTCATAGTGCAAGAGCCAAGCGGATATAAGCCACTTTCGATGTTATAGTTCAATTGCGATAGCTTTATATAGTGCCGTGAAATCTCGTTTTCACTAACTTCCGGTAGCTTTGCTGCATCCTTTCTAATCATATTATTAGGCAACAATTCAGACATATCGGCAGTGGGCACGTCTATTTGCGGTAGCGTGTAGCCTTTTCTGCCAGACTTTGATTTTTCAATTATTAACATTTCCATCTTGCTGTTCTTTTAAATTAGTGAATAATTTATTATCTAATGCGTTTTTTGCAGCGTCTTGCTCTGCTGCTTTTTTGCTTTTTCCTTTGCCTGAGCCAATAAGTTCGCCGTCGTTGTAAACGCCAATATGAAACTCTTTGTGGTGGTCGGGACCTGATTCGCTAATTACCTGATAGGTGGGCGAATGGTAGCCAAGACTTTGCACCTTTTCGAGCAAAATGCTTTTGTAATTGGTATCTTCGAGCAATTTGCTATCGAGCATAATTGGCAATAAAACGTCTATCACAAAATGCTTTGCATAATCAAAATCGGAGTCCATATAAATAGCCGCGATGATTGCTTCGACTGTATCTGCGACTATAGAATCGCTTCCTTCTTTGAGTGCTTTCTCGGCGCTGAAGCTAAGCATAATAAACTTTTCAATTCCGAGAAAATGCCCGCAATACGAAAGCGAGTTTTTATTAACAAGCCGAGAGCGAATTTTGGTTAACTCGCCTTCGAATAAGCTTGGATACGATTTGAACAAAAAATCCGACACGCAAAGGTTTAGCAACGAATCGCCCAAATATTCGAGCCGCTCGTTTGAAATGATTTCGTTGCTGGCGCCATTTGTAAATAAGTACGAACGGTGAGTAAGTGCTTGCTCGAATATTTCTGGCTTATTGATTTTTATTTTTAAAGTAGCTTCGAGCTGCTCTTTTTTCTCGTTCGATAAAAAGCCAACCACCGGAAAAGTAATCTGGTGATTGGCTTCGCTATCTAAATTTCTAAGAGTTAATATCTTAGAAAAAGCATGATACAATTTAGTAATAATCTCTTTCATATCGAAAGAACTCAATTAGCCTTTATATGCTTTGAAACATATAGTAGCATTATGCCCGCCGAAGCCAAAAGTATTGCTCAGTGCCGCTTTAATTTCCTTTTTGCCCGCAACGTTTGGAGTATAGTTCAAATCGCATTCAGGGTCTGGAGTTTGGTAATTAATAGTGGGCGGAACAAAACTTTCGCTTATTGCCAAGCATGTAGCCACTGCTTCGACTGCACCCGCTGCACCGAGCAAGTGTCCAGTCATTGACTTAGTCGAACTGATAGCGAGTTTTTGAGCATGTTCGCCAAAAACAGTTTTTATTGCAGCCGATTCAGTTTTATCATTAAATGGGGTCGATGTGCCGTGTGCATTGATATAATCAATATCTTCTGGCATCAATCCCGCGTCTTTGATAGCGATTTGCATTGAGCGCACAGCACCTTCGCCACCTGGCGCTGGCTGGGTGATATGGAAAGCATCATCGGTTAATCCGAAGCCGGCAACTTCTGCGTATATTTTAGCACCGCGAGCGAGAGCATGCTCCAAAGTCTCGAACACTAAAATTGCAGAGCCTTCGCCGATGACGAATCCATCTCTATCTTTATCAAACGGTCTGCTTGCGGTTTCGGGCGAGTCATTCCTTGTTGATAAAGCTTTTAGGGCATTAAATCCACCTACGCCCATTGGGCAAACAACGGCTTCGCTTCCACCGACGAGCATCACATCGGCATCTCCACGCTGCAAGAGCATTAGAGCATCTGCGATGGAGTGAGATGAGGTAGCGCAAGCTGATACAGTTGCATAATTAGGACCTTTAAGACCCCATCGAATCGCAATATGCCCTGCTGCAATATCAGAAATCAGCATAGGAACAAAGAAAGGAGAAATTCTATCGGGCTTGCCGCCACGCTCATAAAGAGCTTCTTGCTGGTGGTGGTATGTCCACATACCGCCTATGCCTGAACCCACAATAACCCCCACTCTATTTCTGTCGGTTTTTTCAAAGTCTATACCTGAATCTTCGACAGCCATAGTAGCCGAGGCAATAGCGAATTGCGTGAATAAATCCATTCTTTGAACTTCCTTGCGGTTGATGAAAGGAAGCGGGTCGAAACTTTTTACTTCGCAAGCGAATTTTGTGTCGAAATCCGATGCATCAAAGCGTGTTATCATAGCGCCGCCACTTCGCCCTTCGAGCAAACC
>JAKIZN010000260.1 GCA_022708005.1 Bacteroidota bacterium
CGGAGTCGTATAACTCGCCGATTATTCATTACTACAAACATTTGAACCCCTCGGGTTCGTTACAATTTAGTTTTAAGATGTCCTGCGCCTTCGAGGTATAGGACATCTATTATTAGATTTTGCATTGTAGATATGCAACAAGCCCGCGCTAAGTGGCACGGGCTTGTGTATGCGTAACTTCTTCCTTTGGAAAAAGATAAGGAAAATTTTGGGCAATAGCTGCGGTAAATGTAATGTCGCAGGCTACTTTAGCCCTACCATTTCCATGCACTCTACAATGTTTTTCCTAACAAAGTCCGATGACTTTTTGAGCATTGCGGTTTCTTCGGCGTCTAATTTTAGCTCTATCACTTTTTCAAGGCAATTTTTGCCCAAAACGACTGGTACGCCAACGACTGTGTCGTTTATTCCATATTCGCCTTCGAGCAGCACCGAACATGGCAGCACTCTCTTTTGGTCGCGTACAATCGATTCAACCATTTGCACAGCCGCCGATGCGGGAGCATAATAAGCGCTGCCTGTCTTGAGATAACCCACTATTTCTGCGCCGCCTGCGGCAGTGCGGGCGATGATTTCATCAAGGCGAGCTGGCTCAATCAGGTCAGTTATAGGAATACCTGCAACTGTCGTATATCGCTTGAGTGGCACCATCGTATCGCCGTGCCCGCCCAGCACAAGCGCTTGAATATCTTGCATAGATACGCCGAGTTCCATAGAAAGAAAAGCTCTATAGCGTGCAGTGTCTAATATCCCAGCCATGCCGATTACCTTATTTTTCGGCAGCCCGGTTACTTTTAAAGCTAAGTAGGTCATTACGTCAAGCGGATTCGATACTATGATAAAAAAGGCATTGGGCGAATACTCGTATGCACTTTTAGCGCAAGAGCCTACTATTTCAGCATTTTTTGCTAACAAATCTTCGCGCGTCATACCCGGCTTGCGAGCTAATCCAGCTGTGATTATGACAATATCCGAATCCTTCGTTAGCTCGTAGCTGTTTGTGCCAAATATTTTTGAGTCCGAGCCCAATATAGGCATCGATTGGTACATATCCAAACTTTTGCCTTGTGGAATACCATCAACTATATCGACCAATATTATCTCGGAGGCTAACTCTTGATTAGCCAACAACTGCGCTGCAGTTGCTCCAACATTTCCGCCACCTACTACTGTGATTTTCATATTTTTGCACCTCAAAACAATGAATAAATTAATATAGGAAATATAAATTTTTAGACGCAGAAATAATTATATAATTATATTAAAGTAATTTTTTATTGGTATGTGCTTTGGAAGAATGTAAGTTTAATTAAAATAAAGCAATTATCTAAATTTATTTATATTTTGATGTAAAACCGCAATTGATTTATCAAGCAAATTTGCATCAACAAGCGACGAATTGCAGGATTTTGCAGATAGCGACGAGCTATAAGCTTTGCTTAGTTCGCCAATCTGAAGATAATAGGCAGATGCTATGAATAGCCGCAGTCCTTCGTAATTCATATTCTTAAATTTTACGTTTAGATTTTTTTCTATGTAGCCGTAATCGTCTAATTTTAAAGCTATTTGATGCAATCGCAATAGTGATAATTCTTTGCTGTCTTCCGATAGCTCACTTGATTGCAGAATTGCAGAATATAGCTCTTTAGCCTCATTTAAATTGCCCAAAGCAAATTCGGTGTTCGCGATGTGAAATTTATGCCAATCGGTTGGATTTTTTTGAAATTCTTCGTAAAGCAATTTTTTGTTTCTATCTTTTTTCTCGGCTGAGCTATCTATATAGCCAAAATGCTCGATTATAATATCGCTTTCGATTATAGAATATCCAGATTTTATAATCGAATCCGCTATTTGCTCGTGGATTTTCCCGCTATATCTTATATTCGGCTGACGTCTGAAAATTCTGGTATAGCGATGCTCGGTGAAAGTAGTGAGTTGTGCGTTGGTGTAGTTTTTCAAAATGCAACTAATGCCGCCAACTTGCTTATCGTTCAATAGTTTTTGCAAAGCGGGGTGCTGAAAGCTCGCAAGGCTTTCGTCGGCATCTATAAATATAACCCATTCATTTCTAACAAATTCAAGTGCATAATTCCTTGCTTCTGAGAAATCATCGCACCACTTTTTGAAAAAAACTTCGCAGCCAAGCGATGATGCTATAACTGCGGTATCGTCATCAGAGCCAGTATCGACGACAATAATCTGCTCGCAAATGGCTTGCAGCGAAGTAACAGCATTTTTGATGTACTTAGCTTCATTTTTCGCTATTATTGCTCCAGTTACTTTCATATTTAATAGCTAAAATTAATCAGGCGCAATCGGCAATTTAATAGTTACAGTGGTCGAAACTCCCACTTCGCTTTTAATTATAAATTCGCCATTATGCAAGGTTGCAACTTTTTTAGCAATGGCAAGCCCTAAGCCTAATCCTTGTTGCTCGTAAATCGTTCGCTCGAATTGAATATGTGCGTCGACGTTTTCTATTTGCTCTCTAGTCATGCCCCGACCGAAATCAGTTACGCTAATCGCATAGAAATCATCTACGACAGCCGATTGTATTTTAACAGGTTGCGATCTATCAGAAAACTTAAAAGCATTATCTATGATTTCTTCAAGCATTTTAGTAAAAAAAGTCTCCGAAATTTTAATATTAGCGTCTTCAAGGTCAAGCTGAATATCGTCTGTGCGTCCTGCATTGCCTGCCATATACATAGTTATATCTCGCAGCAAATACTCGGCTAACATGATTTTTTTAGACTGCATTAACTTAATTTCGGAAGCATTAGAAGCGGCTACCTCTAAATTTGCATAAAATATATAATTTTCAAATATCCGCTGCAATCTTTTAGCTGAGTCATTAATATTTTGCAGCATCTCCATAGCATCTTTATGCGTAGTGCTATCGTAATTTTTTCTTAGAAATTCAGATAGCCCCAAAATTATATTAAGCGGAGTTCTTACTTCATGGGGCATCGATCTTCTTAAATTATCGCTTAAAGCCTCAAACTTTTGGTTGTATTTCTCTTTCGTAGC
>JAKIZN010000261.1 GCA_022708005.1 Bacteroidota bacterium
GATGCTTCGGACAAATCTTCAAGGTTCATCCGCTTCTGCAATGCTTTCAATATTCCAATAGTCTCGTTTGTAGATGTGCCGGGATTCTTGCCGGGAGTAGAGCAGGAATTTGGCGGTATAATCCGCCACGGTGCGAAGATGCTATTCTCGTTCTCGGCGGCTACAGTTCCGAAAGTTACAGTGGTCGTTCGCAAAGCATACGGCGGAGCTTTCCTCGCGATGAGCGCGAAAAGCTTGGGCGCGGATAGAGTTGCAGCTTGGCCCACTGCTGAAATCGCCGTTATGGGTGCAGAAGGTGCAGTTTCGGTGCTGTTCAAAGATGCAATTAAGAAAGCAGAAAATCCGAATGCAAAGCGGAAAGAATTGATTGATGAATATAGAATCCAATTCGCTTCGCCATATCCTGCTGCTGAAGCAGGCGTGATTGATTCTATTATCGAGCCTATGAAGACTAGACAGTATATTTCTGTATGTCTCGAATCGCTGAAAAACAAAAGAGATTTGCGTCCGCAGAAAAAACATGGGCTTATACCATTATAATGTGGGAATTTTATTTATGATAGATAAATTAATCGAACAAGCGGCTATGGTGCTTGTGATAGTGCCTCAAAATCCGAACAATAAGGAAGTAATAGCGGCATTGACATCATCGCTTGCGAATGCGCAAAGCGGTAGCAGCAGTTTTAGTGGCAACGCTAAAAGCAATATAGATAGGGAAACTGTGGCGGTCATCGCTGCTGCTGCAAGCCATGTTCTTGGAAAAGCGTTTAGCATCAAAAAAATCCAATTCGTAAAGGAACAAGGCGATTCTCCTTGGACCCGTATGGGAAAATTAAGTATGTTTACTTCACATGAAATAAAAAGGTATTAAATTTATGAAAAAACTCAAAATTACAGTAAACGGAAAAGAATACGAAGTTGAAGTCGAAGTTCTTGAAGATAGCGAGCAAGGCAGTGTGCCACCAATGCCATACCCAGCGTATCAGCAAAGCGTGTCGCCAGTCGCGGCTGCGCCAGCAGTTTCAGCACCAATTCCACCGAAGCCAAAGGCTGCACCAGCTTCGGGCGATAGCAATCAGCTGACATCGCCGATGAACGGAGTGGTGATTGAAATCCCCGCGGCAGTCGGGCAGACTGTCAAAGAAGGGCAAGTTGTAGTTGTGTTGGAAGCTATGAAAATGAAGACTAATATCGTTTCTTCTCGCGATGGGGTTATTGCAAGCGTTGCAATCAAAATTAATGACACAGTAGAAGCAGGGCAAGTCCTACTTTCTTATGAATAAAATTGCATTTCAATGCTCAAAGTGGCTGTCTCGAAGTTAGGCAGCCACTTGTATATTTAAACTATCAGTTATCCGATTGCAGCATTTTTGAACTAAATAATGCAATAGAAACTTTTCCATTGCCTATTCGCCATTCTCCAGATGGGCTGTATTATAAGGTAACGGACGCGAACGTCAGTGTTTTCCAGATGTTCTACACCTTCGAGGTGTAAGACATCTTAAAGCCTGACTTTTTCCTTACAGATATGCAATCAGATAGAGTTTCTAATGAATTATTTGGGCTGAAACTATTCCAAGCTGTTCAACTGTATTTATTCCTTGAATTTCCTCAAAACTTGCGATATTTGCAGCAACAACCTTTTGGCGACGTTCTGCAATAATCTCAACAATATCAGTCAAATAATATTCTGCTTGGGCGTTATTTTGCCTTACTTGCTCTAATGAGTCGAAAAGTAAATTCGAGCCAACAAAGTAAATACCGCTATTAATTTCGCTAATCAACTTTTCACTTTCGGAGCAATCTTTTTCTTCGGTAATGCGAGCAAATTCGCCATTGCCATCTCGAATAATTCTGCCATATCCCGCTGGATTTTTTGCAGTGGCAGACAAAACAGATAAGTCAGCTTTTTGAGCAAAATGCAGTTCAATAAAATGCTTCAAAGTGTCAGCCGAAATAGCTGGCACATCACCTGAAAGTATCAGCACATTTCTATCGACGTTAGCAAAAAGGTGCTTGGCTTGCTTAACGGCATGCCCTGTGCCCAACTGCTCCGCTTGCACCACAAATCTGATTTTATCAATTTCGTCTTGAAACGCAGTTTCCACATAGCTTTCGACCTGTTCCCTTTTAAAGCCAACTATTAGGTTAATGTCATTGGGTTGCAAACTCAGGGAAGTATCTAATACATAATGAATTAGCGGTTTATTAGCAATTTCGGCAAGCACCTTTGGCTTGTCTGGATTGTTCATCCTTGTGCCTTTGCCTGCAGCAAGTACGATAATAGAAAGCCCATTACTCATATTATTACATCTGTTCGGGGGTGGTCAAAGATTTGATTTTGTTGTCGTCGTCGAGTAAGACAACAGTAGGCTTGTGAGTTTTAATTTCCTCAGGCGTCAGATGGCAGTAGCTGATGATGATGATTTTGTCGCCAACTTGCCCTTTGCGTGCAGCGGCACCATTCAGGCAAAATATTCCGCTGCCTGCTTTGCCGGGAATAACATAAGTCTCGAACCGTTCTCCGTTATTGATATTTACAACTGATACTTTTTCGTAACTTAGTATATCAGCCGCTTCCATCAAATCGGTGTCGATTGTCAGACTGCCTTCATAGTGCAACTCTGCTTGAGTAATTTTTGCTCTATGTATTTTTGATTTAAGAAAAATCCTATTCACTAAAAAACCTTTATAAAAAATGCACCAAAGAACTTTGCAAATTAATCAATATAAATAACATTGCAAAGCTTATAGGAATAGACTGATATAAGAGCGATTTATTTTAAGTTCAAATAGTGCATTGGGCGATTATTCTAATGGTAGGGAGCGTGGTGTCATATCAAAGGGCTGCCTTTATGAGACAGCCCATTTTTTAGGATTAATTGTAATATTATGAGTCTTGGTAAATCGATGCCTACAGCCCTTTCACAAACGCTTTGGCTATTACTCCGTTTGGAGTGCTGATGCGAACAGTATATGTGCCAGCGGAGAGAGCAACTGTATTTATCATAACGCTGCCTTCG
>JAKIZN010000262.1 GCA_022708005.1 Bacteroidota bacterium
GACGCTGCGAAAATATTAAAATTAATGAATAGGAAAAAAGCGGGCAAGGTTATTGAGGCAATGAAACCAGAAAATGCAGCCGCAGTGCTTTTGCTCGGCGTAGGACAGTAATTAAATTTGCAAGGATGCAACAATGCTAACAATTTTAGTCAATAAAATTGACTTTTCATTAGATAAGCCAACTAAAATATTAGATGGCAGCGAAAGCTCAAAGAGCTTTGCCGAAGAATTGTTCGGCTGCACCAATTCCAACCAAAAGGCGCTTATAGACCGTCTGCTTAATGATAATCAAGAGCAAGACATTTTCGAGCAATACGCCGATTTAGATAAAGATAATTGGAAGTTCCTTCTGAGCGATATTAGTGGGCTGATAAGCCAAGTTCAATCGTATATAGATGATTTAAAGCAACTTGATGCGTCTAACCCTTCTGATTTTATTCGCGATGTCGAAAGCTATTTTGAGAAAATGTTTAGCAAAATGGATAGCGTCTATGGGACAAATCTAAGCGGAGCATTTAGCAAGCACATAGCGGAATTAGTAAGCAGTTCCGACGCAGCCACAAATATTCCTGATGATGAACTTATCGATAAAAGCATCGCAACACTTAAAAACACTTTCGATAAAATGCACAAACAGCAAGATTACAATGCGTTAGGCACGAAAATGAGCGTTGCCGATAGGGTGCAAGTTGATTATTTCATAGAAAAATTAGCTACAATAGGCGATTCAAAAGACGGCTTGCTTGCAAGCTCGCAGCGAACTCTATTAGATAAAATAGAGAATGAAGATAATATAATTCGCTATGTCTCTATGAAAAAAGATGTTACAAGCACGAATGTCCCAAATAACAGCGTTCCACTTGGCGAGATAGCGAACGGCGACCGAGCTAGCAATTTATCTCGAGCTACTTCACCGAAGTCGCATAAATTGAACGATGATATTTCGAGTGAAGAACTTGCAGTTGATATTGATGCAGAAGAGTTACCGCGCGTGGTGGCTAAAAGTGAGTTGCGTGTAGAAAGTCGCGTTAAATCTAATGCTCCTGCTTTTCGAGTTTCTTTGCCCGAAGAAGCAGTAATCGGTGATAGAGCCAGTGATTTATCTCGAGCTACTTCACCGAAGTCGCATAAATTGAATGCTGATATTTCGAGTGAAGAACTTGCAGTTGATATTGATGCAGAAGAGTTACCGCGCGTGGTGGCTAAAAGTGAGCCACATGGCGAAAATAGTGCTAAGCAAGATTTTAATAGCCAAAAATTTATGACAAATACTTTTCCAATGAATAATATTTTTGCGCAAAATCAGATGGCTAAATCAGATTTTGTGCAAAGCCAGATAAATGAGCAAGCCAATGAAAAACAAGTGTTTAGCAATGTTCGATTGGCAGATATAGGGAATATTAGCGGCGGATTTATCAAACAATTGCCTCAGAGTGGTGAATTTTCTGCACGGCTAATGCTTGAGCCGAGCTGGCTTGGCTCGATTGTTGTAGAAGTAAAAATGAAAGAGAGCGTTGCAGAAGTTAGCATAAAAGTTGCATCGAAAGATACGATGGGAGCAGTGGAAAATCAAATTTCTGTATTGAAAGAAAAATTATCACAATTAGGAATTGAAGCAGATAAGATAGACGTTAGTCTTGACAGCAGCGCAAGCGATGAGTTCGCTAACTTGCAAAGCGGCTCAAATAATGATAAAGAAAAAAGAGATTTCATTAATACATTTAAAAATTCGGGCGAAAAGTTCGAAATTAAGGAAGAATTGGAAGAAAACGACATAGTTCGATTAGATACTGGTAGAATAATCGAAAAATACGTCTAATAGCCAAGACAACAGGAGGTTGCAATGACAAACAGCGTACAATCCGCAAGCAGCATAGCTAATGCAAGCGGGGCAGCAACAAAACAAGCAAACGTAGTAGGGAAGGACGACTTTTTGAAACTTCTTACTTTCCAAATGAAGAATCAAAACCCGCTCAAACCCTACGACAATCAAGAGTTTGCGGCACAACTCGCACAGTTTTCTCAATTAGAGCAGCTTACCGATATACGCTCACTGCTTGAGGAAGCGGGCAACGTAAACAAACTATTAGCAGAAACGATGACTAATTCAGCCTTGCCGGGGATGCTTGGCAAAACCGCAAAGGCGCTGACAAACGAATTTACTTACGACGGCAATGAAACAGTAAAGCTCGGCTACGGAGTTCCAGCAACTGCTAAATCTGGCACTATAGCAATTAGAAATGAAGCTGGATTTGTGGTTAGAACTATTGAACTATCGGGCGACACTGTTAAAACTGGAAACCACAAAATTGTTTGGGACGGCAAGGATAATGATGGCAATCAGCTCCCCATAGGCAGATATAGGTTTGAAGCCACTCTTTCTGAAGCAGGCGATTCAAGCTATTCGGCTGATACTTACTTAGAGGGCAAAGTCGAAGCAGTCAGATTCAAAGGGGAAGGCACAATGCTTGTCATTGGCGGTAGCGAAGTGCCACTCGGAAGAGTTTTGGACATTTCTGTCAACTAATCCGCCTCTCCGTTCTTTTACTTTACGTTCTTTAACTTATAGATTGGGAGCAAGCCATGGCAGAAGTAAATGGCGTTATACTTCCATTTGTGCCAATAGGCGGCGTCGATGGGCTAAGCCGTAAGCCTACGTCAATCAGCCCAGTGCCTAAAAGTTCGTTTGAAGAAATATTAGCAAACGAAATTAGCAATATCAAGTTTTCGGGACACGCTCAATCAAGGCTTGTCAGCCGTGATATAGATGTTTCTGCATCTGACTTGATTAGGCTTGAAGATGCCGTAGAAAAAGCCGCATCGAAAGGAGCAAACGATTCGCTAATTATGCTTGATGACAAAGCTTTTATAGTCAGCATTAAAAATCGAACGGTTGTTACTCTGCTCGAGCGAAATCAAATGGAAGGTAATATTATCACGAAAATAGACTCTGCTGTTTTCGCTTAAACAAAACTGGGGTCGGACCGAGCAGAAATGCAAGGGAACCCCGACGC
>JAKIZN010000263.1 GCA_022708005.1 Bacteroidota bacterium
GTAATTATCTTGGCTTACGCTATATTCAAGTTTGTTCAAAATAAGCGTGCAAAACGTGCAAGAAATGTTTGACCACTACGACCTCGATATAAACGATTTCGACTATGATTTGCCCAAAGAAAAGATAGCTCTTTATCCTCTTGAAAATCGAGATGCGAGCAAATTGCTTTTTGCAGATGCTACAAATAACAAAATAGTTCATAGCCATTTTCAGCAAATAGGCGATTTTTTGCCCGACGGCAGCTTAGTAGTTTTAAACTCTACTAAAGTTATTGCGGCACGGCTGAGAATGCAAAAGCCAACAGGCGGCAAGGTAGAATTACTGTGCGTCAATCCAATTTTGCCATCGACTGACCCGCAAATAACGGTCGCTGCGAAAGAAAAATGCACTTGGGAGTGTATAGTTGGCGGTAAAAATGTTTCAGAAGGAATGCCGCTAAAATCAATCGGCAGTAAGATTTATTTTGAAGCGAAAATTTTAAAAAGATATGCTAATTACGCAAAAGTTGAATTTCATTATTCAGCCGACGCATCATTTTCGGAAGTGCTGCAAAGCATTGGCGATATTCCACTTCCGCCATACATAGCTCGTGAAACAAATGAAAGCGACTTTGTGCGCTATCAGACAGTATATTCAAAAGCAGATGGCTCTGTTGCGGCGCCAACGGCTGGCTTGCATTTTACAAGTGCGATTATTGATAGCTTAAGTAGTAAAAATATCGAGCTTTTAGAAGTGATTTTGCATGTCGGACCGGGAACTTTTAAGCCAATCGATGGTGATATTTCTAAGCACGATATGCACAAAGAGCAATTTTTCGTGAGTGCAAAGGCTATTGAAAAACTAATCAAGGCTAAAGCTAATGGGCAAAAGATTATTGCTACTGGCACAACATCTCTCAGAACGTTAGAGTCGCTCTATTGGATTGGAGTGAAGGCTCGATGCGAAGGCTACGAAATAAGTCATAGCAGTGCGATGCTTGACCAAAACGAACCATACACTTTGAGCGAAAAGTATGATGAAGTATCGTTAATCGCTTCATTTGAAGCTATATCGGAGCAAATGTCGGCGAAAAATCTAGAATATATTTCTGGCGAAACTAAATTATTCATATTGCCGAAATATAAAATCAGGACATCTGATGGGCTTATTACTAATTTTCATTTGCCAAAAAGCACCCTATTGCTATTAGTTTCGGCGTTTATCGGCGAAGATATGAGATTGAAAATATACGAAGAAGCGCTCAAAAATGACTATAGATTTTTAAGTTATGGCGATAGTTCATTTCTTTTGCGTTGATTCAATATTCCCGTCTTTCATTTTAATAACTATATCCGCAATAGCGGCAATGTCTGGGCTATGAGTTGCAATGACAAACGTTGTGCCTTCAGATTTTTGAATATCGGTAATTAGCGAAATAAAAGCATCAGAATTGGTTGCATCTAAATTTCCAGTCGGCTCATCGGCTAAAACTAACTCGGGAGAATTAATCAAAGCTCTTGCGATGGCTATTCTCTGCTGTTCGCCGCCGCTTAACTCTTGTGGCTTATGCTTTTGTCTGTGCAAAACGCCAGTTTTTTGCAGCAGATTAATCGCTTTTTCTTTAGCAATAGATTTCTTTTCGCCCGCAATAAGCGCTGGTATCATAACGTTTTCGAGAGCGGTAAATTCTGGCAGCAAATGGTGGAACTGAAAAATAAAGCCAATATGCTTGTTCCTAAACGATGCAATTTTGCTGCTATCTAATTTTGTAAAATCAAAAGTTTCGCTTTCTCCGAAAAACTCTATTTTACCTGAATTTGCTTCGTCAAGCGTGCCTATAATATGCAACAAAGTGCTTTTGCCAACGCCAGATGGTCCCGTTATAGCAGTGATATTATTCCGCTCAATTTCAAGCGAAATTCCGTTCAGCACAACTGTTTCAATTGCTTTTCCAGCCGAGTAAGATTTTACGATATTTGTTGCTTTTATTATTGAAGACATAATCAATGCTCATTATTTTCCGAAATTAGACAGTTTTAAACTTAAAAGACAGCACAAGCACTAATCCTATTAGCACAGCGATACCGCCAATCACGTCGAACCAATATAGCTGCTCGCCCAAAAATAGCATTCCGCCCAAAATTGCAATCACGGGATTGAGATTTGTGAAAATGCTGATTTGAGAAGCAGGGATATAAACAAGGGCGTAGTTGGACAAGAAAGATGAAAGCACCGAAGACAAAACGCCTAAATACAGCACAGACCAAACAAATGGCAGATGCACTAAAGCCGCAAAAAACAAATGCAAATCCCCAGCGCTCAAATGCCTGAAAAAGCTGATAGCGTTGAAAGCGATAAATCCAATTGTAATCATTATAGCTGTTAGTGATAATGAGTTATAACGCCTTGTCAAATTTTTGCCAACAGCTAAATATCCTACCATAGAAGCCACCGATAGCAATAGCAAAATTATGCTCGAAAAGTCTTGACTATCGGCTCCGTCTTTATGCAGAAAAATAAAAATTAGTCCAGCTACGGATATAGCTACGCCAAATTTCTGCCAAGCAGAAGTCCGCTCTTTTAGCGCTATGCTACCGACAACGAGCATCAGCACAGGCGTAAATGCAAATATAATACCCGCTTGCGACGCTGTGGAATGTTGCATACCCAACGCTTGAAATCCGAAAAATAGCACTGGATAAAAAAGCGATAGCCCAATTATAGCAATTCTATCTTTTCGCTCTACTTTTGGTATTTTGACTGCATTAAAGAGCTTTAAAAGCACTACGGCTAAGAATGCAGCACTAAAACGGTGAGCCAATAAATCGTAAGGGTTGGCGTATTCCAATCCAATTTTTACGAAAATAAAGGACAGCCCAATAATCAATGTCATCAGGATTAAGCCTATATAGGCGTTTAAGCTTTTGCTTGCCATTGCGTTCCTTTTAATATAGCAACTGCCTCGTGCAATTCAATAATACAGCCGTAAATTATCACATTAATCCAATCGCGTCGGCGAAAAAT
>JAKIZN010000014.1 GCA_022708005.1 Bacteroidota bacterium
AGTAGTAGCATCGGCTGGAATTTTCGCTGTGATGGCATTTGCAGGCATTATGCCATTTATTAGCAAAGAGAAAGATTTAGAAAAAACGCCCCACGAGGTTGGCTTCCAAATGTGGCTTGGTCCAATTATTCTTGCGGTGGCAGGGCTTGCATTTGGTCTAATGCCGAGCAGCACTATTGAAAAAATTGTATCGGTGGCAGCAATTGGAATGGGAGTAGCTACAAGTAGTTTGCACATAGCGACTTGGCATGGGTTTAATTTACCTTTTGTGCTTAGCTTAATAACGATTGCTGCGGGGTTGTTGCTTTATTTTAGCCGCGAAAAATCATATAGCCTTTTATCAAATAAAGCATTCTCATCTCAAAGCGCTGCCAAATATATTATGCCATCAACTTGGTACGATTATCTTTATGAAGGCATGTTGAAATTTGCGGAATTGCAAACGAAATTCTTGCAAAATGGGCATTTGAGGTACTACGTTGCAACTATCGTTGTTCTGTTTATCTTGCTTGCGGGTGGCAGTTTCGTTGTATTCAATAGCGATTCTCAAATATCCAATGCCATAGCCATGTCAATCGAAAGAAGTGCGGCTGGAATAGATTTTTACGATATAATCATACTTGCAGTAATAGCCACATCGAGTATTTTTGCGATTTTAGCAAAAGGCAGACTAACAGCGATTGCTTCAATGGGTATGACGGGAGCGATGGTATCAATCATATATATCATTTACGGCGCTCCAGATTTGGCTATGACACAGCTCGCAATAGAAACTCTGTCGGTCATATTATTCGTATTAGTTTTATATAAGTTACCGCGATTTGCGGTGTATTCATCGACGCCGGCAAGAGCAAGAGACTTGCTGATTGCTATATGCTTCGGAGCACTTTTTACTAATATTATCATTTTCGTCAGTGCTTACGGTATGGTCGATTCAAAGCTGCGCGAATACTTCGCGCAAACAAGTTATTTGTTCGGGCATGGCAAAAATATTGTAAACGTAATCCTTGTGGACTTCCGTGGTATAGATACTATGGGCGAAATCACGGTTCTTTCGATTGCAGCAGTAGGCGTCTATTCGCTGCTGAGATTTGTCAATAAAGAAGGAGGAGAAAAGAAATGAAATCAGTAATATTGCGAACGATGACAATATACCTATTGCCATTGCTACTAATTTTCTCAATTTTCCTTTTATTCCGCGGGCATAATACGCCGGGTGGCGGATTTGTTGGCGGACTTGTGTCAGCAGCAGCTTTTTCGCTGTACTTGATTGGCTTCGGAATTGATAAAGTAAGAGAAATACTGCCCGTTGAGCCAGTGAAATTTGTTGCTTTGGGACTGCTTTTTGCTGTCGGCAGTGCGCTATTTCCAGTATTTCTCGGCAAACCATTTATGACTGGCACTTGGATGGAAGGCAGACTGCCGATAATAGGTAGCCTTGGCACCCCGACTGTGTTTGATACTGGAGTTTACTTCACTGTTCTGGGCGTTACGCTGAACATTATTTTTTCATTGTTTGAAGATAAGGAGTAAAGTCATGGAATTAGTTATAGCGTTAATCGTTGGAATATTAGCCACTTGTGCTTTTTATTTGCTATTAAGGCGTAGCTTGGTCAAAGTAATACTTGGGCTTGTATTTTTGGGCAATGCAGTTAATCTTACAATATTTTCGGTAGCTCGCGTAACCAAAGGAACAGCCGCGTTTATCGCTCACGATGCGGATACGCTGGGCGGCTCTTATGCCGACCCGCTGCCCCAAGCGCTAATTTTAACTGCCATCGTTATCGGCTTCGGAACTCAGGCTTTTGCAATCGCACTTTTCAGAAAGGCTTTTCAAAAAGTTGGCGACGACGACTTGGACAAAATGAATTCAACTGATATTATGTAACAATGAAAAATTCTTGGAGAAATAAATGAATTCCGTTTTAGTATTGCCTGTTGTGGTGCCATTCCTTTCTGGGATTATTATGCTATTCCTTTGGCGGTACCGGCTGGCTCAACGTGTAATTAACTTAATAGCATCGACTGTCTCGCTGTCGATAGCAATTTATCTTACTTGGTACATCAAAACATCTGGCATACAGAGCTTGTATGTAGGAGCTTGGCAATCGCCGTTCGGTATAATTTTCACTGCGGACTTGCTCACTGTAACGATGATACTTGTATCGGGCATTATCGGCTTTGCCACTGCGCTGTATTCGCTTGGAACTATGGACGAGCATCGAGAGCATTTTGGCTATTATCCGCTTTTGCAAATAATGATTATGGGCATTAATGGCTCTTTTATGACGGGCGACTTGTTTAATATGTTCGTATGGTTCGAAGTGCTGCTTATTTCTTCGTTCGCATTAGTAGCGCTTGGTGGCACTCGCAAACAGCTCGAAGGAGCTATCAAATATGTGGTTCTCAATTTGCTGTCGTCATCGCTATTTGTGGTCGGCGTCGGCATTCTTTATGGATTAGTCGGCGGACTAAATATGGCAGACATAGCGCAAAGAGTGCCATTAGTAGAAAATCAGGGAATGGTTACTGTGATGGCAATGTTCTTTTTAGTATCGTTTGGCATCAAAGCGGCGATATTCCCAATGTTCTTCTGGCTGCCCGCGTCGTATCATACTCCGCCCGCAGCTATTTCTGCAATTTTTGCAGGTATGCTTACAAAGGTAGGCGTATACGCACTTTTTAGAGTTTTTACTTTGATATTTATTCAAGATATACCATTTACGCATTCTGTGATAATATTTTTGGCGATGCTCACTATGCTTTCCGGTGTGCTTGGAGCCGCCTCGCAAATGGAATTTCGTCGAATACTTTCGTTCCACATTATAAGTCAGATTGGCTATATGATATTGGGGCTTGGGCTTATGACTCCGCTCGGCATAGCTGGCGGTGTATTTTACATTTTCCACCATATAATAGTCAAAACTAATTTATTTTTTGTTTCGGGTATAGTCAATGAAATAAAAGGCTCTTATTTGCTGAAAAAGTTAGGTGGAGTGCTAAAGTTATATCCGATATTGGGCTTGCTGTTTTTAGTGCCAGCGTTATCGCTCGGCGGGGTGCCGCCTCTATCGGGCTTCTGGGCTAAATTTGCGGTAGCAAAGGCAGCAGTCCAATCGCAAGAGTATTGGGCTTTGGGCGTGTCGCTGCTTGTTGGTTTGCTTACTTTGTTCTCGATGATAAAAATTTGGAACGAAGTATTTTGGAAAGAGCAAAAAGCCGAATTGGCTGGCGAACAGCGATTATTGCGGGAGATGCCTAAACTCAAAGTATTTATGATGATGTCGCCGATTGCTCTGCTTGCAATTATTACTTTAATCATCGGGCTGTATCCGCAGCCGTTTGTAGAATTTACCAACGAAGCAGCTACGCAACTACTAAATCCTTCGATGTATATTAATGCAGTTCTCAGAGGTGGGCAATGAATCGATTAGTTGTTAATATCCTATTCGGATTTATTTGGATGTTTTTGCAAGGCGATATGCACTTTTATCCTTTCTTTGAAGGCTTTATTTTGGGCTATATTTTCCTATTTATTACAAGAAAATCAGTAGGAGAAACGCCGTATTTCGCGAAAATATTCAAAGTGATTGGCTTTTCGATATATTTCATTAAAGAGATTATCGTATCGAATTTGACAGTGCTGTGGGACGTAATAACGCCGGGCGTTTATTCGACGCCTGCAATTCTTGCCATACCGCTCGATTGCAAAACTGATTTGGAAATAACTTTATTTGCTAACTTAATCACCCTCACGCCGGGCACTTGGAGCATAGACGTCTCAAGCGACAGAACTGTGCTATATATCCACGCTTTATACGTAGATGATATTGATACGTTTATCAAAGATTTGAAATCGGGGCTCGAAAGAAAACTATTGGAGGTAATGCGATGAGCTTTTTAGATATTTGCTTGTATATATCAATGCCCATGATAATCTTATCGGTGTTGATGTCGCTTTTCAGGCTTATAAAAGGTCCAGATATAGCGGATAGAATAGTATCGCTTGACGTGCTAACTTCAATATGTATTAGCTTTATGGCTGCGTATGCTATTTTTACCAAAGCTACTATGCCGCTCGACGTATCGCTGATATTAGCGCTAATTTCATTTTTAGGAACTGTATCATTTGCCTACTATCTTGAAAGGAGAAACTTAAAATGACAACGGTACTTGAAATAATTGCTGGAATATCCGTGCTTTTGGGAAGTTTGCTATTTTTTATAACTTCCATCGGATTGCTTAAAATGCCAGATTTATATATGAGAATATCGGTTACCACCATATCTGTAACGTTCGGCTTGGGGCTAACTATGATAGGAACAGCCATATATTTCAATGAACTTGCTGTGTATGCAAGGGCGATTTTAGTCGTGATATTTGTATTTATGACTTCGCCAGTCGGTTCGCACATGATTGGCAGGTCGGGCTATCTTGACGGCAGCAAACTTTGGGAAAAATCTAAAGCTGACCATTTAGTTGGGAAATACGATTTGAAGAGCAGGCACCTTGATAGCTAATATTTGATCTAGCACAGGTGTAGGACATCTGGGAAACAGCGTGATAGACAAGTAGAGTTTCTATTGAATTATTTGGGGTTAAACTCCAAATTGAGTTAGGAATTGTATTTTTAAGCTAATGGGAACTGATAATTATGGGCGATAGAAAACTTACGCAGCAGCAACAGCGCGCTCTTGCAAGGGATAGGCATATCTCTGTTATGGCTAATGCTGGCTCTGGCAAAACAACTGTTTTGACAGATAAATATATAGATATACTTTTGAATGATGAAAAAGTTGCCAAAGACCCAGCCCGGATTCTTGCTATAACTTTTACAAAAGTAGCGGCTTCCGAAATGAAAACAAGAGTAATAAAAGCCATCGATAAAATTATTGATGGAGAAAGCGAGCAAAATCGAATGAAAACTTTATATAATATCCGAGAAAGATTGAGCTACGCGAAAATTTCTACTATACATAGCTTTTGCTCATCGATATTAAGAGAATATCCCATCGAGGCTGGCATTGCACCTAACTTTACCGAATTATCAGAATTTGAGATTTCGTCCTTGAAAGCCGAAGCTATCGAAAATGTATTCGAAGATATATTGAAGCCCGAAGCAGATACTTCGAAACGCTACACTATATTTTTCGATACTTATGGATTAAATACTATTAAAAAATACATTGAATCGATAGCTTCAAAACGCGATATGTTAGATGATGCCCAAGTTTTTTACGATAAGGACAAGTCAGAAATAAAGGATTTTTTTGAGACAAAAAAATACGAATATACGGCTGCAATGGTTAAAGAATTTTTATCATATCTTGATGCCACCCAAGCAGACTTGCCTTCTAGTTTACCGGAGAAAGCGCAAGCAACATTTGAAAACTTGCGAAACAGAATTCGCAGCTTGGGCGAAAATATCGCCCGCAATGGCAAACTCGAGATTAAGAAAGTTGAGGAATTTTGTAATGTAATGAAAGAAAAAGTTGGAAGGAGTAAATTCTCTACGCTTGTTGGAAAGTCTCTATCGAAAGAAGAGGAGGTAAAGGAAATTGAGGATAAACTGTCGAAACTTAAATCAGAGCAAGCAGACATAATAAATAACGACGACGCTTACATCGATGATGCTGAAATGTTTATCGAGCTATCGAAGAAATTTTCAGAGGAATTTTCTAAATTAAAAGATGAAATATCAGGCGTTGATTTCGATGATATGATTTGTAAAGTCAGAGATATGCTCAAAAATGCTGAAATAGCCGCGAAAATCAGGAATGAATTTGCATATATCCTTGTTGATGAATTTCAAGACACAAATAATTCGCAATACGAAATAATCAAGGCGCTTGTGCCGAGTCTGAATGATAATTCCGTAGAACTTGATACGAGATGTTTTATAGTTGGCGATGCCAAGCAAAGTATTTACGCATTCCAAGGGGCAGACGTTAGGGTATTCAAAACGGCAATAAAAGACATCGAGAAATGCAATAGACAGCAAATTACGCAAGGGAATATTGCCGAGCAGTTTAAATTGCCGAATAAAGTTGGCTTTTCGCCTGAATATGCCGAAACCAAAGTGTCCGAGCAAGAGCGTCACGGGAATTTGAATTTATCAACGTCATTTCGCTTGTTGCCTGTGCCTGCCGCCTTTGTCAACTATATTTTTACGAATTTAACAGAGCCTTCGCCAAGCAACCAGTCCGATTATGAAGTATCTTACGAAGAACTTGTATGTGGGCGAGCGATAGATACGCTATTCTCAAATGCCGACGAGCAGAAGATTCAGGCAGATGAGAAGTTCGGTTCGGTATCTATATTGTTGAATATAGCGCAAAGTGGAGATAATGCAGGTCAAGCCACCGATAGCAGCGAAGAAGAATACATCGGGAGCTACGGCGAAGCCGAATTAGTTGCCAAAAGTATTATTAACATTACAAGCCAGAACTCCGAGCGCAAGGTGCTAAAAAATGGGGAATACGTAAAGCCTGATTTTGGCGATATTGCGGTGCTGGCACGCAGCCGCAAAGGCTTTGCTACTTTGACTGATGCTATGCTGCGTTACAAAATTCCTTATGTTATGCAGAGTGGCAGCGGATTCTATTCAGCTTCAGAGATAATTGATATTACTCAATTTTTGCTTTTTTTGACAAACGAGAAAGATGATTTAGCCTTTGCGTCTATTTTAAGGTCGCCATTTTTTGGATTTTATATAGAAGAGCTTTTTGAAATACGCTTAAAAGGGGATTACGGCGATTCGTTATATGCAAGATTCAAGATTTATGCGGACTCATTGCCCGAAAATTCCGATAGCCGTGCAAAATGCGAACGAGCCTTGGAAATTATCTCAACGCTACAATTTTACTCAACTCGTGTGCCCGTATCAAGTTTGCTTATAAAAATTATCGAAACTGGCGGCTATTGGGGAGTAGTTTCAAAATCACCAGCAGGCGAGCAAATAGAAGCTAATTTTGAGAAACTTATTGATTATGCGAGAAAATTCGAGGAAAAAGGATTCCGCACTCTAAATGACTTTGTTGAAGAGTTAGTGCAGCTATCCATAGATTCTAAAGAGGCAGAGGCGACGTTTAAAACGGGCGAAAATGCTGTAAAAATCATAACGGTGCACGGTTCGAAAGGCACAGAGTTCCCGATAGTCTATCTTTACTCTACAAACTTCAGACCGCCCAATATCGGCTCGCCAATTTTAGATAGCGATTATAGGCTAAATTTCAGATTTAAAACTTGGATTAATGATGAATTGCAGCCTGTAGAGCAGTATATTACTGCTATCGCAAAAGAGCATCATAAGAAAATTGAGGAAGCAGAACAAAAAAGATTGTTATATGTCGCCTTGACTCGTGCCAAAGACCATTTGATTATTACTGCTGAAGTAAAGCCAGTCAAAGACGGCTTATCGAAACCATCTGGCTTTTATAAGTATATATTAAAAGGGCTTGGGCAGGAAGCTGATCCACCCAGCCAATCGGGAGAAATTCATCTCGAACCATCAAAGTTAAAAATATTAAGTAATGGCAAATTCGAGGAACGTGATTTTGACTTTAAAGTTACTTTTTCTACTGAACTTCCTGCTGAAGTAGAAAAGCCAGAAAATGCCGCGATGTTGCCAGAAGTAACGGCTACTCCCTCAGTAAAGCTATCATTAGAGCCAATAGAGCCAAGTTTCATCAATGGGATATATTCGGCGAGCAGTCTTATAGAATTTCGGGACGAACAAGAAAAATATGTGCTGAGCAATCTGCTGGGAATGGAAGAGTCGAAGTTAGAATACAAAGCGAGCGAAGAGTCACCTTCTGGCATGGTTATTGGCAGTATAATCCATAGTATAATGGAATTGATTCCGAAATGGGCGACCGCCGATGGGGCTGATGTCCAAAAATTGGGTGAATTTGCCACCGCTAAATTGCAGAATTATGGATTGCCCGCAACTGATGAGATAAGCGGCAGGATTATTGGCGAGTGCAAAGCCGCGGCTGAAAGCGAATTTATTCAAAAGCATTTGCAGCAGTTGATAGATGCTAAGTTAGAATATGAACTGAATATGCCGATAGGCGATGATTTTATCACGGGCTATTTAGATTGCCTTGTGGAAGTTGCACCTAATACTTATGAAGTGTGGGATTGGAAGTCGAATATGATACATTCGGATAATCATTTGCTTGACTTAGGAGAGCATTATAAGTTGCAAATGGAAATATATGCTATGTTTGTTTTGTTGCTATATCCCGATATGCCTCACTGCACTTGCAGACTGCTATTCACCAACCGAGCGCCGCGCTCAGTTAAAGATGAAGATTGGATAGTCAGCTATAAATTTGAGCGAGCGTCGCTCGGCGGCATAAAATCGAAAGTATCAGAATTAATTGCAAAGAGCAAGATAACAACATAGCGGCGGGCGCCTTATATGTTTTGAAACTCTAACTGACTGCATATTTGGGAGGGCTAGGTTTTAAGATGGTGGCTGTCTTATAAGGTAATAGGTGAGAGCGTCAGCGTTCTCCAGATGTCCTACACCTCGAAGGTGTAGGACATCTATTTTGCTCTCCTTCTCCACCCAGAGAAGGGGTATGGGGGTTGAGGTCAGAATTTCCTACCGCATTATTCGTATTAATAATGGCTGCAGCCGCCGCAACCGCTTTCGTTATAAGGATTGTTGAATACGAAGCCAGAGCCACCAACATCATTGATGTAGTCGAGCGTAACGCCCATCAAAAAGAATATGCTTTTTTTATCAATCACGATATTATGGTCACGAATCTTAAATGTGCTATCGTTATCGTTTATTAATGTGTCGAATCCGATAACGTAGTTCATACCTGAGCAGCCGCCACTTTTTGTGCCGAGTCTCAAATACATATCAGCGGGAATGCCGTTTTCTTCTTTGATGCTGCGAATGGCTTCGATAGCATTTTCAGAAATAAAAATGTGGTCGTCGTGGTCTATACCGTCGACTTGCGGTATTATCCTTTCAGCAGCTAAGCTTAAATTTTCCATTGTGTTACCTTTATAATTAGTTGAAAAATTATGTTAATCAAAAGTCAAAATCAACAAAACTATTGTCTTCAATCGGATGAGCGCGGCAAGTTAAAATATAGCCGTCTCTTTTTTCCTTTTCGGATAGAGATTCGCAAATGTCCATTACGAATTTCCCCGAAATTGTTTTGGCGCAACAAGTTGAGCAAGTGCCAGCCAAGCAGCTATATGGAGGCATATATCCAGCTTTTTGCACTGCTGATAGCACGTTATCTTCTGGTGGTACATCTACGTTAAATGTTTCGCCATATAGCTTTACTTTAATATTTCTTTGCACTATGCCATTCAGCAGGTTGCTATCTGCGGCTGCACTATTTGCACCGCTTGCAAAAGATTCCTTGTGAATTTTATCGGGCGAAACGTCTAATAGCAGCAATGCTTCTTCGACTTGTTGCATCAAACCATTAGGTCCGCATATAAAATGTTCGGCAGAGCAGACGTAATTGCTATCGAACTTTCCGAGCAGAGTCGAAAGATTAATGGCGTTAAATCGCCCTCTATGCCCTTGCCAACTTTCATCGTAATGCGTTAGCGAGTAAATAATTGATAGCCTATTGGAATACTCAGAGGCGAGTTTATCAAGGCTATTTTTATATATTATCGAATCAATGTATCTGCTTGTATAAAATAGAGTTAGTTTAGAGTTCTTTTCTGCAATAAGTATGGATTTTATCATCGAGAAAATCGGAGTTATACCACTTCCAGCAGAATAAAAAATATAGCCGTTAGTGTTATCTGGCTGCACATTTGGAGTAAAATTGCCTAGCGGTGGCATAACTTCAAGGTAGTCGCCAACTTTTACGTTATCATTTAAATATGCGGAAACTTTGCCCATATCAACACGTTTGACGGTAACCGCAAGAGGCTCATCTAAAAAAGGTGAACTTGAAATTGAATAAGCGCGGCGGTCGTTATCTGTGTCAGAAGTTGGAATTTTTATAGTTAAATACTGCCCTGCCAAGTATTTAAACGTTGCTGATAAATTTTCTGGAACATCGAACACAATCGTAACAGCATCTTTCGTTTCTCGAACTAATTCCCGCACTCGCAATGTATGAAATTGAATAGCCATTTTGCCCTTAAACTTCTCTTACATAAAGCCGAGTTCAAACAGAGCGACTTCGCTCATCATCGATCTATCCCAAGGCGGATCAAACGTTAGCAAAACTTTAGCGTCGGTAACGTCTTCTATTTCTCTAATGCGCTCCTGCACTTCTGCGGGCAGACTGCCCGCTTCGGGGCAGTTCGGAGTAGTAAGCGTCATTAGCACAACTACTTCGTTGGCTGCCGTTACTGAAATATCATATATCAATCCCAAATCGTATATATTTACGGGGATTTCTGGGTCGTAAACGGTCTTAATGGCATCGATTACCATTTGCTCTAATTCTTGTGGTGATATATAATCGCTCATATCTATTCAGTAGAAATTTGTTCAACATCGGAATTTTCAAGTGCATTAATCATTGTATGCCACGCTAAACTGGCACATTTCACTCTTGCTGGAAACTCCCTAACCCCACAAAAAACAGCTAACTTACCTAAATTCATCACATCTGGGTTAGAATTTGAATCAAGCGTTACAACTTCGCGAAAATCGTCAAACAGCTTTCGGGCTTCTTTTATAGTTTTGCCTTTGAGCAAAGTGGTCATAATCGATGCCGATGCTTTAGAAATAGCGCAGCCAGCGCCCTTGAATTTTACATCTTCGATAAGCCCGCTTTTTTCATCGACAGAGATAAACACTTCTATTTGGTCGCCACACAGCGGGTTATGCCCGTGTGCATGATGATTACATTGCGGAAGCTCTCCGAAATTCCGCGGATTTTTATTATGGTCTAATATTACTTGTTGATATAATTCTTGCAGCTCGTTCATAGCATATTGCCTTAACTAAACATTTTTATTACTTTTCTAATCGATTCGGCTAACACGTTTATTTCTTCCTTAGTATTGTAGAAAGAGAATGAAGCCCTTGTAGTTGCAGGGATTCCGAAGCGTTTCATAAGTGGCTCGGCGCAATGCTGTCCAGTTCTGACTGCCACGCCGTCGACGTCGAGCATAGTGCCAATATCATGCGGATGAATTCCATCGAGCAAGAATGATATAACGCTCGCCTTTTGTTCTGCGGTGCCGATGAATCGCAGTCCTTTTATTTCTGATAGTACGGAATGCCCGTATTCGAGCAATTCGCTCTCGTGCCGTGAAATAAAGCCGATGCCAATTGAATTAAAATACTCTATTGCTTTGCCTAACGCTATCGCCCCTTCGATGTTGGTTGTGCCCGCTTCGAATTTATAAGGCAATTCATTGTAAGTCGTTTTTTCAAAAGAAACTGTGCTAATCATATCGCCGCCACCTTGATATGGAGGCATCTTTTTTAAATGTTGCTCTTTTGCGAACAAAACGCCTATTCCAGTAGGTGCATATATTTTATGTCCAGAAAACGCGAGGAAATCACATTGCAAATCTTGGACATCAATGCCAATGTGTTGAATGGATTGAGCGGCATCTACGAGAACGGGAATACCTTTCGCGTGGGCTTTTTCAATCATAGCCTTTACTGGATTTATAGTGCCAATAGAATTTGAAACGTGGGCAATAGATAGTATTTTTACCTTTTCTGTAAGAAGTTTTTCAAATTCTTCAAATATGATTTCGCCAGTATCATTTATAGGAATTACGCGTAGCTTAGCGCCTTTCTCTTCGCACACCAATTGCCATGGAACGATATTGGAATGATGCTCCATATTAGAAATAAGAACTTCGTCGCCTTCGCTTAAATTTGGTTTGACGAAAGAATTAGCAACAAGATTAATTGATTCAGTTGTTCCGCGAGTGAAAATTATTTCCTGATATTTATGAGCATTTATGAAATTTTTCACCGTTGTCCGCGATTTTTCATATTCGTCGGTTGCTTCTTGGCTGAGCTTATGAACCCCGCGATGTATGTTGCTATTATAATTAAGATAATAATCCGAAATAGCATCGATTACTTGTTTAGGCTTTTGCGTCGTAGCCGCATTATCCAAATAAACCAAAGGTTTGCCGTGGACAAGTCGGCTCAAAATTGGAAAATCTGCCCTTATTTCTTCGATAGTTTTCGTTCTATTGGCGATAGTCATTGTAGTTTGCTCGCAAGTTTGTTTTCGAATGATTCTGAAAGCGACTTTTGGATTTCCGCTATTTTAATTTTTTCGATAATTTCTTCGCCGAATGCTGATAGCAATAGATTTCGCGCTTTGTCGGGTGCGATTCCCCTTGCACGCAAATAAAATAAATGCTCTTCGTCGAGACTGCCACTTGTGGCTCCATGCGAGCATTTTACGTCATCGGCATATATCTCAAGCTCTGGCTTTGTGTTAATAGTTGCCGTGTTTGATAGCAATATATTCTTATTTGATTGATAAGCATTAGTTTGCTGAGCATCAGGGCGAACAAGTATTTTGCCATTAAATACCGCAGTCGAATTATCCCCGATTATACCTTTATACACTTCATTGCTATTGCAATTTGGCAAAGTATGGTCGACAAAAGTATGATTATCAATATGATTATCTTTGTCCGAAAAATAGAAACCATAGTAATGAGTTTCAGCAAACTCGCCCGTATACTTTGTTTGGAGATTATTCCGTATAAATTTTCCATCTAACGATAGAGTAACATCGTTAAAAACAGAACTTTTTGCTTGCGAAAAGTAGGATTCGCCTATAAAAATATGAGTATCAGGAAAAATTTGCACGCGGTAGAAATCCAGCATAGCGCCTTGCTCTAAAAATCCTTCAGTTACCGCTGCCGAAAGTGAAATTTCTTCGCCGATTTTATGATATGTTTCGATTATTTTAGCGATAGAATTTTCTTCTAATTTAATGAAATTTCTTGGGAAAGTGATAGTCTGGCTATTCCCGCTGAAAATTTGGACAATGTGAATAGGATGCTCGCAAGCAGAGTTCTTTTTGACGATGATAGCTGTTCCATCTTCCGCGTATGCGGAATTTAGAGCCGTAAAAGCGTCGTGGCACCTATTTTGCGACGTAGCATACTCTTTTGGAAGCGAACTATCGGCAGCAAATATTTCTGAAAGCGGCGAAAACGCTATATTGCTATCGATGACATTTGAAAATTCTTTAGCAAAAATACCATCAATGAACACTAACACGTTGGCAGCCAGATTATCGAACAAAAACTGCTTTATTTGTGATTTATCTACTGATGATTTACTGATTAAGTCGAAATCGAAGCGATTCAAAAAGTCCAAATTTGAGTATTTCCATTCTTCTACTTTCGTGGTGGGCAAGCCACAACTTTCGAAACACTTTATAGCGTCTCTTTTTGCACTTGCAACTTCCGCCGAAAAGTTAGAGTTGGCAGCGAACAGCTCGAACTTATCGATAAATTTATTATAAAAATTGCTATTGTTTTTATTTTCCATTTTTATGTACCCGTTGCACCTAAATTATTTAATCCAATCATAACCTTTTTCTTCAAGTTCCAGCGCAAGCTCTTTGCCACCAGTTTTAACTATTTGCCCTTTGTAAAGTACATGGACAAAGTCGGGAACGATATAATTCAGCAGTCTTTGGTAGTGCGTGATTACTAAAAATCCATTATCTTGGCGCTTGAGTTTATTGACGCCATTTGCAACAATTTTAAGAGCGTCTATA
>JAKIZN010000264.1 GCA_022708005.1 Bacteroidota bacterium
CTTGGCTATTTCGCTCGCCATGATGTCGGAGTCGTTATCGTCAACCTTTTCAGGTTCAACAATTACCCTTACCTCGCGACCTGCTTGGATAGCAAAAGTTTTGCCAACCCCTTTGAAACTTTCTGCAATTGCTTCTAACTTTTGCAATCTTTTGACATAATTTTCAAGTGATTCGCGACGAGCGCCGGGACGAGCACCGCTGACACTATCAGCCGCTTGGACTAACACGGCGTAAGGTGTTTCCATCTCAATATCTTCGTGGTGAGCGCCGATTGCATTGCATACCACTGGATTTTCGCGATATTTTTTCGCTAATTCAAATCCGATTAAAGCGTGGGGACCTTCTGTATCTTTATCTACGCATTTGCCAATATCGTGCAGCAGAGCCGCCCGCTTAGCAGTTTGGGTGTCCAAGCCTATTTCTGCAGCCATTATACCGCTGATATAAGATACTTCAATTGAGTGGCTAAGCAGATTTTGTCCATAGCTTGAGCGATATTTCATCTTGCCAATCATTCGCACTAATTCTTTGTGCATATTGTGTATGTTTAGCTCCAGCAAAGCATTTTCGCCAACTTTGATAATTTCCTCTTCAAGCTCTTTCTGCGTTTTCTCGACTACTTCTTCGATTCGCCCCGGGTGGATTCTGCCATCAAGCATAAGCTTTTCGAGTGCTTTTTTAGCTACTTCACGGCGAAATGGGTCAAATCCAGAAATGACAACGGCTTCGGGAGTATCGTCAATTATCAAATCGATGCCGGTAGCCGCTTCAAAAGCTCTGATATTTCTGCCTTCGCGACCGATAATTCTGCCTTTCATATCGTCGCTATCAAGCGTAACCACCGAAACAGTAGTCTCGACGCTATGGTCAGAAGCTGTCCTCTGTATTGCCTGAACTATTATATTTTGTGCTTCTTGAGTAGCTTTCAGCTTAGCTTCCTCGCGAATTTGCTTCACTGTATTAGCCGCGTCTTGCTTTGCTTCGTTTGTCATAAGTTCTATCAATTGCTTTTTGGCATCTTCGGAAGATAGCCCCGCAATTGTTTCTAATTTCTTCGTTTGCTCGGCTGTAATTTTTTCGACTTTCTCAAATTTCTCGTTTAGTTCGGCTTCCTTTTTCTTAATGTTAGCCTCATAGTCTTTGATAGCCTTATCTTTGTTGTTGATTTCTTGCTCTTTTCGTTTTAAGTCGTCTTCGACGGACTTAAGTTGTTTTTCTGCTTGTTGCAGTTTTTGTCTTTTGGCGAGAGCGTCATTTTCAAATTCTAATTTTCTTTTGTGCCATTCTTCTTTTGCTTCAATCATTTTTTCTTTCTTGACGTTGATTGCGTCTTTTTCAGCATCTTTTAGAATGTTTTTGGCGCTTTCTTCTGCTTGAGTAATTTTGCCAGCTGCTAATTTGTTTGATATAAAATAAGCGGCGCCAAATCCTGCTATCAATCCAATCACGCTCGCTACCACAATAAGTATTGGGCTCATTATCTAATTCTCCCTGTTCGTAATGACTACTAAAATTGGTTAATTAAAATTATTTGAGGGTATCGTCCGAAACGATGACACATTTTGAGGTATTTCCTGTAAAATCAAATGTTTGCTTAATCACTATTCCCGTCTCAGTGCCTACCTCCGTCAAAAAACATAATCTATTTTACCTATAAGATATTCTTTTTCTGCTGATAGTTTGTTTCTTACGAAAACCCTATTTATAAAAACTTTTAGAAAAATTAAGTTCAACTAAACTTAAAAATAAATTAATTATGCCAATTTTCCAATATATTTTATTATCTGAATAAAAATTAATCTTAAAATAATATAGTTTGATTAATATTAATATTAAAATATTAATTAGCATTGGCACGATAAACGTGTATATAACAACAAATTATTTATTTGATTATTTTCTTGTAATGATTTTGCTCGATAGTACAAATCCGAATATTCATTTCACAATCAAAGCGAAGATTAATCGTTAAAAAAAATAGTGCTTATAATATTATCGAGAAGAAATTGAAAAATCTATACCTATTGTTATTTTTACTGCTGCTTTCAGCTTGCGGCAATCCGTTTAAAGAGCCAGTTTTTAACGCGAATGGCTCTTATACTCGTTCTAACAACTATGAGAGCTTTAGCAGCTTTGAAGCAAGAGTTGTCGAAATGAGCTATTTTCGCGAGAGCGAAGAAGGCGGCGGCTCGCATTTTGAGCCGTTAGTTGTTGGGACTAACGATTTATATTTGCCTTGCTCAGATGCCACTATTATGTTTATTTCCAAAGATAAAATAGTTGCCGAAATTGCTGTGCCCGACGGTTCGGCTGTGGCGTCTCGCCCTGCTGCCGATGCAGCGCAGAACGTCTATTTTATTTCGCTGAAATCCAAAGTTTATAGCTTCGATAAAAATGGAAAAATTCGCTGGGAAGCCGCGATTTCTGATGGTTCTGACCCATTTGAATTATTTTCAGATGTCTTGGCTGTCGAAGATGGAATTGTGGTGGGCAGCAGCAGCGGTAGGCTGATGAAATTTTCCTTCGATGGCAAAAAAATATTTGAAAAAATCTTTAATGCTGGAATATCTAATTCTTTCTCTGCCGACGATAAGGGCAATATATTTTTGGCATTAACTAATAATCAAGCGGGCGACACAGATAATTTATTGATGATTAGCCCAAGCGGTGAAATTATATTCAATAAAGCCATCGACCAAGTGCGAATTATCAAAAATCCAGTTGTTTCGGGAGATAATATATACGTCATAGGCGATTTGCAATACGATAATTTCAAAGGCTCTTTGATTATGTGCTATAGCAACAGCGGGCATGAAAAATGGAGGCAGGAAATACCAGTGTTCCCGCGGCATATTTCGGTTAATGGCAATAATGAAGTTTTTATCACGGGCTATAATGCTGGGGTTGGCGAGGCGATGAGCGGCATATATGCTTTTAGTCCAAGCGGCAAGCAGCTATGGAAGCTCTATCTTT
>JAKIZN010000265.1 GCA_022708005.1 Bacteroidota bacterium
CTTTTTGCTAAGATTAGCATAACCACTTTTCAAAACTATTTTAGAAAAAGCAGAGGCTTTTTTTTCATTTAAGTTAAGCTTATTGATAGCCCACTCTTTTAGCTTTTCAGTATCATCAAAGAAAAATAGTGCATTCCAAATTGCCTCAATAGATATCTCGCCTTTTTGTGCTTCATCAGGCTTAACCTCCGCTGATTGCCTGCTGAACTCTTTCATATTATTATAGTCGTCGCCCAATACATTTTTGAGTGCTGCTATAGTAGGACAACCGGAAACCGACTTATTGGGGTTATAATTCATCTTTTTGGCAAGTTCTTTATCGTCTTTAATTTTCCCATATAGAACTTCAATGATTTCTATGAAATGAAAAGTTGGCTTTCCTTTTCGGAAAAAAAGAGGCAAAATTTTAGTTATTTCTTCTTGAGATAGTGGCACATTAACTATATTATTATCGTCATCCACTTTTTTGTGGCGAATATTATTAATAAATGACCACATTCTATATTTTTCGAATAGCGGATGGCTTATTGGGCATCTGTATTTTTTCTTTTCGTATAGGCAAGATCCGACATTTCTTTTTTGTGATTTCAGTTTTCTTTGGAAGAAAATCGCTTGAAACATCTCTTCTTTTATAGCTTTATCAAGATTATTTGCAACAGCTATCCTCTCGAATTCTTCAATTAGCTGCTCGCGGCTGAAATGCATGCCTCTTACTTTATCGATAGAACTCTCGAACATATCATTATTAATATATTGTCCTAATGTTCGCCCATTTAGCTTTTCCTCAATTTTTTTAATAGAGCCGAGCACTAATTTCCTCTCGTCGCCGCTACTGCTTTTTTCTGTCGCCTTTTTGTTCTTTTTGTTTTCGTCCTCTTCCATATCGGACTCATCAAGCGGATCTTCAATCTTATTCGATTTGTAGCCTCTATGCAGGCACATAGAATAGAATATTCTACCTAACTCCATTAATGTTAAGCCACTGTGTTCAATAGCTTTTGCACGAAGTTCGTATATGCTTTTGTAGTCTGGAACTCCGTCGTTATTAAAATCTAGTGCCAGCCAATTCAAAAATAGAACGTTAGTAGGAAAAACTGGTTTTTTGCCTTTTTTGGGTTTAAGCCATTCTTGCAGTTCATCAAAAGTTAGCGGACACATTTTCTTGGTAATTTGCAGTAAAAGGACGTCATACTTCCTCAATCTTCTTCTGAAATAGCCGAGCCTCATGCGACGAAAAGATGTGCGCTCCGCTGCCTTCGAAGATGGAATTAACTTTATTCCCTCTTCAAAAATCTTAGTCCCATACGCGATAATTTGATTGTTACCTTCAAATGCAGTGTTCCTAACAGCCCAACCTATGCTATTTGAGCCTAAATCTAAGCCTAACGTGGTTGACATAACGTCCCTCATATAAATAAGTTTAAAGATTTTTGTTTGTATTCTTTTTATAAAAATAAAAAAATATCTTAACAAAAAAAATATTTTTTGTTATTTATAAATATTTTTTGTAATTTGCGATTAGGTAAATATACCATTTCAAAGTTTTCACAATAAGGCTATATGCCGTAGTGTTTTGAACACTTCTACTCTCCTTCGGGAGAGTTCTTTATTTGTGGCAAATCGTGTCGCTTATACTTCACCAGATGTCCTACACCTCCGAGGTGTAGGATATCTATTATTATAGTCAGAATCAGGATTATCTGGATTATATGATTATCGGGATAAGAAGTAATAAAATTGATAGTCGAATATAATCTTGTCAATCCTTTAATCTTGAAAATCCTAATTCAGGCAAAAGATGTAGAACATCTATTATTCCTCCCATTCTCCACTTGGCGAAGGGGTTGGGGGTTGAGGTCAACAAATTAATGTAATTTAATTTTATTTTAATTTATTAACTTAATGTTAATTTCAAATTATATTTTAATCAGTAATGTGTTTTTTTCTTTGAATTACGAAATAAATGTTATAATATAAGCGTATATGTAAATTACACAAATAAAAAATGTTTTTGGTTCGTAATTAATTGGCTTGTTTTTTGCCTATAAGACATACATATTTTATATAAATTAAATATTTATTCATATTCATTAGGGGTACATTTATGAAGCGCTCAACACTTTACTTACTTGTAAGTTTGATGCTTATCGCTTTCGGCGTTAATGCCGCAAAAGCAGGGCTCTTGCAAGCGCAGGCGAGATATATCGCAGCCGCAAGCGTGCAAAGTAACCAAATTAATCTGGCTTGGATTAATGGAAATGGAACGAAACGCATCGTCGTTGCTTACGACTTAGCAAACGGCGCCGCAGATTGGGCTCCCGTGCGCACAGCACTCGGCACTACCACAGCCGAGTTTACCGACGCCGGCGGCGATTTTTCAAACGGCAGCATACAAAGCATAAGCGGCTATGCAAACTACAAAGTGGTCGATGTGCTGGCTGGCGCTGCTCGGACATCGCCTATCACTAATTTGACCGCTGGACATACATACGCATTTCACGTGTTCGAGTATCGAATGAATGGTGGCGCTGCCGTTTATGATACGGATGGCGCCACTATGAACCCAAGAGAAATAGCAACTATAGACCTTGCTCCGCCAACCGGTTTATTGGTAACAGCTAACTCTGAAGGCGGAAAAATTACTTGGACGAACGCTACTAACGCAACCGGATATTTCCTTGATGTGTTTGATATTGATGCTGTAGATTTCGCTTCTGGCTATGATATGCTCGATATTGGCAACCCAAGCCAAGCTTTTTGGATTATGGGGCTAACTGCAAGCAAATCTTATAAATTCAGAATGCGTTCATACAACTCAGCTAATAAAGTGAGCGTAGCAACAAGCTGGGTGAATTTTACTACAGCCGCTGCGCCTGCTTATACGCTAACAAGTTGGCTCACAGAGTCTCCCACAGTATTGAAAATTGACGAGACGGCAACTGTTATGCTAACAACTTCACCGCTACAAACAG
>JAKIZN010000266.1 GCA_022708005.1 Bacteroidota bacterium
ACTGGATTTAGCGGCAAGTCAATGGGAACGCTTGAGGCATTTTTGCCTGCGCCTGAAGAAGTAGCCGTAGCCACAGTTGCCGCTCCAACTGGCATTCAAGACGTATGGTTAGACAATATCGAGGAGGCAAAAGCCAAAGCAGCAGCCGAAAATAAAGTAATATTCCTTGATTTTACTGGCAAGCATTGCCCGAACTGCCGTTTGATGGAACGCAATGTTTTCACTAATCCAGAAGTAGCAAGCAAACTATCTGAATTTGTTAAAGTTAAATTAATCACAGACCTGCGCGAAGAGCCTTATATATCCAATAAGCAATACCAATTGGATAATTTTAAATCTGTGGCTATACCGTTTTATGTGTTGGTTCGCCCAGATGGTACAGTAATAAATAGCGTTGGATACACTCCAGACGTAAACAAATATTTAGAATTTTTAAATTCTGGATTGAACTCAAAGTAGCTAAATGGAGCGAAAAATCAAAAAAGAAAGGCTGGGTTGGTATTTCTATGATTGGGCTAACTCAGCCTTCCCCACAACAGTTATCACTGTATTTCTTGGACCTTATCTAACTTCAATCGCAAACGCTGTCGCCGACAAAAACGGTATGCTTTCTATTTTCGGCATCGATATTTCGTCGGGAGCGTACTTCCCATATTTAGTATCTATTTCAGTGCTTCTGCAAGTCATAATTTTGCCATTAATTGGTGGATTAGTCGACAAAACAAATATGAAAAAGTTGATATTAGGCATAACTGCCTATATCGGCGCTTTTTCTACTTTAGCCTTGTTCTTTCTTGAAGGTGAAAGAATCCTATTTGGCGGGCTAATGTTTTTGGTTGCAAATATCGCATTTGGTAGCTCAGCTGTTGTTTATAACTCAATTTTAAATGACATAGCAGATATAAGCGAACGAGACTCCGTATCGTCGAAAGGCTGGGCTTTTGGGTATATTGGCGGCGGGCTATTGCTACTTTTGAATTTGATATTTTACTCCAAAGCAGAAAGTTTTGGGGTTTCAGGAGGTTTTGCAGTAAGAATATGCCTTGCGTCTGCCGGTGCGTGGTGGGCTGTTTTCACAATTCCTACGCTTATGTGGGTGCGAAATTATAAAAGCAGTTCGCAAGCAAGAGCAAATTTTGCAAAAGTGCTAAAAAGCGGATTTGGACAACTTTTTATTACTCTAAAAAGCATCAGAAAATACCCTAAAACGCTATTTTTCCTATTAGCATATCTTATGTATAATGACGGAGTGCAAGCTGTAATAACTCTCGCAGCGCAGTTTGGTCAAGAGGAAATAGGGCTGGAGATTTCTTTTTTAACTACCGTTATACTAATTGTGCAATTTGTAGCATTTTTTGGCTCGTTAGCTTTTGGGTATTTAGCGGATAAAATTGGGAGCAAAAACTCACTCATAGTCAGTTTAGTCATCTGGATAGCTGCTGTTGCGTATGCTTTCCTATATTTGTATGGCGAAAGCGAGTTTATGATTTTGGGAATAGCAATTGGTTTTGTTCTTGGCGGAACGCAAGCGCTCAGCAGGTCTCTGTTTTCTAAAATGATACCCAAAGGTCGAGAGGCAGAGTATTTCAGTCTTTACGAGCTTAGCGAACGTGGCACAAGCTGGTTGGCGCCGCTAATATTTGGCGTGGTGTATCAATTTTCTGGCTCTTATAGATATGCAATTCTTTCGCTGCTTTTGTTCTTTGCGATTGGGCTGGTAATGCTACTCTTCGCGAAAGTTGAAGAGGCTATCAGCGAAGCAAATAAGCCTGATAGCCTCTAATTTCGGAAATTAACGCTTGAAGCCGCAAAGCGGGCAAAACGTGATTTTTTAGAAAAATGCGTAAAAAGCGAGTAAAATTCTAAGGTTATTCACTGCTTCTGGATTGGTTACTTTTTTATTATTAGCAGAAATTTTGTTACCGTAGTATGCGGAAGTCCATTCTGCTTCAATACCAACCTTTGTTTTATTGAAGTTATAAGCAACTCTTGGGAATAGTTTGATTATTTTATCAATATCTAACCCTCTGCCGAAAACTGTAATTACATCGTCGCTTGCTCCTAAATTTTGAGCTATGCCGCCAACTAAGCCAAATTCCCACTTGTCTTTATACATCAATTCGAGCCAGCCCGATACAGAAGATATTGGAGTAAACTCAATTGCCACATTAGCTGTATCGATAGATGTAACCCCGTATCCTCCTAATGTCAAGAAATCCGGTCCATTTTGGAAGTAATTTGCTTGAGCTTTTACGTGGAAATTATTGAACTTTGCACGAATATGTGCGTTGCCAGAGATAGATGTAAACTTATCTTCGTTCTTATATGTGGAGCTACCTAATTTTATAGATGAGTATGGCAATATTGTCTTGGCTGAGCCAACCACTCCGAAAGTTAGCTCGGGGGTTACGTAATTTAGTCCAAGCGATGCTTCGGGCACACCGGAATTTTTCACATATTTAGACGAATAGCCATCTGGACCATCTACCGTAAAATCGCGTTGGCTATTGAGCGCCAGGAACACTCTGAAATCATCGATTTTCTGTGTTATTTTAATTTGTGGCGACCTATTAAATGGAATAAATGGTATGCCAGTATTGAAGTTTAACACATCTGGAAAATTTTCTACGCTAAACATTGGATGCCAAAACTGCCCTGCTCTTATTTGCAAATCAAGATCAACGTAAGCGTGCCTTAGTCGCAAAGAATTGATGTCGGCGTCGGTAGTTCCTAAAAACTCAGCTTCTACGTAGCCGGACGTTTTTCCGCCCCAAATTCCGGGACCATCAACTTTTGCTGATACTCTGGATTGAACCGAAAGTATATTGAAATTACCAATTTCGTTTAAATCTTTGCCGTTTGCGTCGAGATTTTTATTTGTGGGCCACAAGTGGACATGCCCTTCTCGAAGCGAAACAACGTTTCTTGTGTCATAGAACACATCAGTTTTGATAAAGCCGCCGAACTTT
>JAKIZN010000267.1 GCA_022708005.1 Bacteroidota bacterium
CTACGGAGCCGTATAAATTTAACCTAATGCGACTCCTACGGAGCCGTATAAATTTAACCTAATGCGACTCCTACGGAGCCGTATAAATTTAACCTAATGCGACTCCTACGGAGCCGTATAAATCGCCGATTATTCTTTACCACAAACATTTGAACCCTTTGGGTTCGTTACAATTTGGCTTTAAGATGTCCTACACCTCGAAGGTATAGGGCATCTGGGAAGCAGCGGACGCTCTCACCTGTTACCTTATGAGACAGCCCCATCTGGGAAGCAGCGAATGGACAATGGAAAAGTTCCTAATGCATTATTTTAGGTTAAATAATTAAAAAAAATAAATTAGATAAAAAAATAACTTGAATTGAAAAATTGTTTTTCTTATATTTAAAATATTCGATTTGCACAAAAAGGAAAACATTCTACTAAAATAACTTTTTCATAACGGGGTTTTATTCTATCCTTTTATACATTATTCACATTTATAAGGACATACCACAATGTCGTTACTACAACAAAAATTAGCCGAAATTTTTCCACAAAAGGTGGAAGAAATCAAAGAGTTTCTCAAAGACAACGGCGATAAAATCGTGTCCGATGTCAAATTAGCGCAAGTTTTTGGGGGTATGAGAGGAGTGAAAGCATTAGTATGCGACACTTCCGAAGTTCCGCCTGATAAGGGGCTTATTATTCGCGGCATAGAGCTAAAACATTTAGTTGATAAATTGCCAGAAGAAATATTTTGGCTGCTGCTAACTGGCGAGCTGCCAAACGAAGAAGAACTGCGTGATTTGCAAAATGATTTGCAGGCAAGGCAGAGAGTGCCAGAATACGTTTGGAATGTAATCGACAATATGCCAGCCGAATCGCACCCAATGGCACTATTCAATACAGCAATATTAGTGATGCAAATTGAATCGGAATTTGCAAAAAAATATGCCGAAGGCATTGCAAAGGCTGATTATTGGATTCCAACTTTGGAAGATGCTCTGAATATCATAGCGAAATTGCCAGCAATCGCGGCTTATGTTTACCGCAGGCGCTTTAATAAAGGTCAGCGTATTGAGCCAGCAATTAATAAAGATTGGGCAGAAAACTACGCCTATATGCTTGGAATAGACGACCCCAACGGAGAATTTGCTAAATTAATGAGACTTTATCTAACATTGCACTCCGACCACGAAGGTGGCAACGTATCTTCGTTCTCGGCTGCTACTATTAACTCTGGACTTTCTGATTTGTATTACTCGCTGTCGGGTGGGCTTAATGGGCTGGCTGGACCATTGCACGGATTGGCAAACCAAGAATGCCTCGCGTGGGTGCTTGAAACTATGGAAAAATTTGGAGGCGCTCCTGCAACTGACCAACTTGAGAAATTCGCTTGGGAAACACTAGAATCTGGCAAAGTTGTGCCTGGATATGGGCACGCAGTGCTGAGAATCACAGACCCACGATTTGACGCTTTCCTTGCATTTGGCAAAAAGTATATGGCAGAAGATCCAGTATTTAAAACAGTATCGAGAGTGTTCGACGTTGTTCCTAATGTGCTTGCACAAGTTAAGAAAATCAAGGATCCGTGGCCTAATGTCGATGCAGGCTCGGGAGCATTGCTTTATCATTATGGCGTTAAGGAGTTTAGTTACTATACGGTAATGTTTGCAGTATCAAGAGCTTTGGGAATATGTGCGCAAAATGTTGTGTCGCGAGCTTATGGCTTGCCTATTATCAGACCTAAATCATTGCCTACGGCTAAACTCAAAGCTATGTTAGCTGACCAATAAATTTATCTCCATCTAAAAAAATAGCAAGGGCGAGTAGAAATATTCGCCCTTGTTATTATCGACTAAAATTATTTTGGTATGCAACCCACTCTTACTCTACAAATTGCCCTGCTCCGTGGCATTTTTTGTATTTTTTGCCACTGCCACAAGGGCAGGGGTCGTTTCTGCCAACTTTTTGCTCTGTGTTTCTGACTGTATGAACGGCTTTTGATTGCTCTGGAGCCTGCGCTTGTGGCGCCCCAAATAAGAACGATGGCACAGTGGAAGAATGCTCGTATTGCATATTTCGCTGGTTCGCAGTAGTATTTCTGAAAGTTGGCATTTGCTGCTGTCTTTCCTCTTCGTCTTTGCGCTCGTTTACTATCCGTGGGAAATATTTGAACACAAAATTAATAAACGATTTATTTATATCCCCTATCAACTCGACAAACATAGAGTGCGCCTCGTGTTTGTATTCCAGCAATGGGTCTTTCTGCCCGTAAGATCTCAGATGTATACCTTCTTTCAAGTCATCCATACTTCTGAGATGTTCTCTCCATTTTTCATCAATAGTTTGGAGTATAGCCACTTGCTCCAAGCGAGCCATAAATTCATCGCCGAGCATTTCCTCTTTTTTAGCGTAAAATTCTGCTGCCGACTTATTTATCATTCTCACGCATTCGTCAATCTTCATGCCTTCAAATTCACTTTCACCAATCGGAATATCGCATAATAACGTAGTTCTCAAAGCATTTTTTAAGCCTTTTATGTCTTTGTTCGGAGAGTAAGTTTCGTATAGCCCGATAGCAAAATCATCGACGTATTCTAATATTTCACCCTTGAGCCTATCGCCACGCAACGCAGCGCGACGTCTCGAGTAAATCACTTCCCGCTGCTGATTCATCACATCATCATAATCGATAAGTCTTTTGCGGATACCAAAGTTATTTTCTTCTACCTTCTTTTGTGCATTTTCCACAGATTTCGTTATCATCGAATGCTGAATAGGCTCGCCTTCTGGAATTTTTAATTTAGACATAACTGATGCAATTCTATCGCTCTGGAAAAGCCTCATTAAATTATCTTCAAGCGAAATATAAAATATCGAGCTGCCGGGGTCGCCCTGCCGCCCTGAACGTCCACGCAATTGGCGGTCAATGCGTCGTGCGTCGTGCCGCTCCGAGCCGATAATGGCAAGCCC
>JAKIZN010000268.1 GCA_022708005.1 Bacteroidota bacterium
CGATGCACTTGTCTTTGCCCACGGAGCGCTCAAAACACTTGCGGCATCACTTATGAAAATAGCTAATGATATTAGATGGCTTGCATCTGGACCTCGCTGCGGGATAGGCGAATTAAGCATACCAGAAAACGAGCCGGGCTCTTCGATTATGCCGGGCAAAGTCAATCCAACGCAATCCGAAGCAATGACTATGGTTTGCGTGCAAGTATTTGGCAACGATGCTACAATTAATTTCGGAGGCGCCTCGGGCAATTTTGAATTAAATGTATTTAAACCCGTGATAATATACAATTTCACTCAAAGCGTTAGATTGCTTTCCGATACATGTTTGATGTTCGAAGAGCATTGCGCCTCTGGAATTGAAGCCATAACTGAAAAAATTGATTATTACGTGCATAATACGCTGATGCTCGTAACCGCTTTGAATCCGCATATTGGATATGATAATGCTGCTAAAATAGCAAAGTACGCTCACAAAAATAAGCTAACGCTAAAAGAAGCTGCAGCAGAGCTAAATATATTATCCGCAGATAAGTTCGATGAGCTTGTGCGACCTGAAAATATGTTGGGACCAAACGCAAAATAAAAATTTAGCATAATTTGAGAAATAGCTAAACTAAATAAATAGCGGGAAAATAGCTTGGTTTATTCACCCGCTATTTTATTTTTATTGTGAGTAATGCGATATAAAATTATTTCTAACGAATTATTTTGGGTTATCTCATTCAGCGATTGTGCTGCGACTTCTATTTGACATATAAAATTTTTCGTTGTGTGTAATCGTCTATTAATAAAAAGCAGGAGGATAGAACTATGCCATTCAAAAATATTTTAATACCAACTGACTTCTTCGAAGGCTTCGAGGTAGCCCTAAAACACGCTAAAGAGTTGGCAACGCCAGGAAGTACGACTTTGCACATACTGCATGTTATTGAGCCGTCGCTATATCCATCTGATATGGGCTTTGGGCATTTGAGCTATGTCGATGTTGAAAAAGAGCTGTTTGCAAGCTCGCAGGTGGAAATTGATAAAATTTCTGAAAAATTAGATAGCTTGAATTTTAACATTAAAACATCGATTTTATTCGGCAGAGCTTCTGACCAAATCATAGCGTATTCGAAAGAGCATTCCATTGATTTAATATGCATTACTACTACTGGTCGCAATAGTTTCGATAGATTTATATTCGGAAGCACAACCGAAAAAGTATTGCGCCGCGCAGAATGCCCTGTGTTAGCGCTCAAGATGCCCGGAGAAAGCAATGCTTGATAATATAGTGCTTGACTTCGGCAATGTGCTATACGAAGTGGATATTTATGCAGCTAAATATAATTTTCAGAAATTTAGGCTGGCTCCAGATGAGGCGATTAACACGAATAATGTAGAAAAAATAATCTATGATTATGAATGCGGAAAATTCGGTACTAATGATTTTCGCCTAAAAATGCGAAAAGAAGTTGGTTTAAATTGCACTGACGACGAGTTCGATACGGCTTGGAACAGCATCCTAATCAAGCCTTTTCCTTTTGCTGAGAAGTGCGTAGAAGAGCTTAGCAAACGCTATAAATTATATCTACTTAGCAATACAAGTCCGCTCCACTATGAACTATTTGAGCCACAGATGCGGCATATATTTAGCAAATTTGAAAAGCTATATTTTTCGCATAAAGTAGGACACCGTAAGCCTAACGGCGCCATATATGAATTTATGTTAAAAGATTCTGGCATTGACCCGCAAAGGACTATGTTTGTAGATGACTTACCAGAAAATTTAGAATCGTTTGAAAAATTGGGCGTGGAAGTAACATTAATTAAAGATAATTATTCGTTAGAAAATTTTGTAGCTATTTTTTCGGTATAATTGCTTATTTTAGAATAATGAAAATGATTGGGATTTAAAAAAGTAATTATAATGAAAAATAAAGTAGTGATGATTACGGGAGCAACCTCTGGCATAGGCAAAGCCTGCTGCTATGAGTTCGCGTCCAAAGGCTGCAATATCATTATGCTTGCCCGCCGCCGAGAAAAATTGGCAAAAATCGCCGACGATTTACAAAAGCAATACCAAATCAAAGTATACTTCGATACCTGCGACGTTAGAAATTACTCGGAAGTTGAAAACTTTGTGGCAGCTCTGCCACAAGAGTGGAAAAATATAGATATTCTGATTAATAACGCTGGGCTTGCTCGCGGGCTTGAAAAAATCCAAGATGGCGTGATAAGCAAATGGGAGGAAATGATTGATACTAACGTGAAAGGCTTGCTGTATGTAACCCGATTAGTTCTTCCTAATAGATAGCCCGCAATAGTGGCGATATAATAAATATTGGCTCTATAGCTGGGCATGACGTTTATCCAAACGGCAACGTTTATTGTGGCACCAAATTTGCAGAACGAGCAATTTCAAAGAGTATAACTATTGATACAAATGGCTATGACATTCGCGTTTGCAGTATAGATCCGGGCATGGTCGAAACCGAATTTTCGTTAGTGCGGTTCGGAGGCGACGCCGAAAGAGCTAGCGGAGTTTATAAAGGTATCGAGGCATTGCAAGGCGAAGACATAGCGAGAATAGCTTATTTTGTGGCGAGCCAGCCGAGGCATGTGAATATTCAAAATATGGTATTGACGCCAACTCAACAAGCGTCGGCTACCATTGTAACGAGAAAATAAAATTTTAATTACACTAAATATTTTAAGGCTAAATGAAACAAATTTTAAATTTTATCGACGGAAATAACGAGAGATATTTGGAAGAGTTGAAAGAACTCTTGCGTTTCGAAAGTATCAGTTCAGACCCAGAGAAAAATGGAGAAACAAGAAAATCGGCTTTGTGGCTTAAGGAGCATTTAAATAAAATCGGCTTTAAAAGAACGGAGATGTTTGAGACCGCTGGGCATCCAATTATTTATGCCGAGTGGCTCGAAGCTGGCGAAGACGCAAAAACTGT
>JAKIZN010000269.1 GCA_022708005.1 Bacteroidota bacterium
TTAAGCTATGGATAATCGGATTGCCTATAACGCATATTTTTTTCATATAGTTATCTCAACTAGCTCGAAAGCTTCTTGCACACTTAATTGTCCAGCAGCAGTTTTAGAAAAATTCGGGTCATAGACATACATAAACGGCGAGCCAGCAAGGAGGGCATTTAATCTTGAGCGGCGAGCATTTTCTCCAATGCAAAAAGCTAAAAGCCGGCTCGGCTTTGCCATAGCATATAAATCCAAAATTCTTTCTTCGTCAGCAGTTGTATTATATTTTGCAACTATTTTAATTATATCGGGATTAAATTCCTTCATCTTACGCAATAGCTCTGCCAATTCTTCTTTTTCTGGCGTTAATTCATAATTATGGTAAGATAGTATGCTCTTGACATTATTTGCATTTGCTATTTCTATAATTTCTAATATGTTAGCTTCGCCTACTTCATAATTTATATCGACATAACTCGGCTTGCTTGAAATTATCTTCCGATAAATATCCACAATATCTGAAGATTTTTCGAGCTTGTAGCTAATGATACAGCGAAATTTATCAACTAATTTATGCAAATCATTTAAATTAAAGTCTTTATCTATTCTATATTCTACCAAATAATTACTATTTATTTTATTAACTATATCTTCTATATTATAATTATTAGATATACTTACACATATTTTATTTGCTAAAAATGAGCGAAATACAGAGTTTAGATTTTCTACCTCTATATTATGTAATGTGGCGCTGCCTATCTTATTTAATAATATAAGGTTAATTCTATTTTGTATTCTTTTTTTGTCCGTAAATATTTTTTTGAATAAAGAAGCGTAATTTACGGGAACTTTGCTTATGTCATAGCTGCCGAGCAGTGTGGCGATCTCTTTATAATCTGATTCGCTTAATATGTTGTAATATAAGGAAATATCAAGAGCTATTTTCATACCTTTCATTACAGCTAATCCGTGTGGCATTTTTGAAGTAAGCTCTATCAAATGACCAAATGTATGCCCATAATTGAGGATATGCCTTATTCCACTGTCCCTTTCATCTTTTAAAGTAATCCTTGCTTTTCTCAGGATTGCCTTTGAAAGAATTTCTGAACTAACATTTTCAACTCTATGTAAATCAATGTGTTGTATATCTCTCAATAAGCTAATATCTGCTACAAGTGCGATCTTAATAAGTTCAGCCAGCCCCGAATAATAATCCTCTTTGCTTAGCGTTGCCAAAAAACCAGTGTAAATCAGCACTAACGAAGGATGCTTAAAAGTGCCAATCACGTTCTTGACGTTGCCCATATTAACAGCAGTCTTTCCGCCGATTGACGCATCTATCATGGCAAGAAGCGTTGTCGGTACAAACGAATGCTCGACCCCGCGCATAAATACGCTTGCAACGTAGCCCACTATATCGCAAATAGCACCACCACCTAACCCTATTAAAATAGTATTTCTATCGGCTTTTAGTTCAAGTAATTTATGGACAATATGCTCCACAGTTTGCGTAGTTTTGCAGGCTTCAGCGTTCTCGACTATTATACATCTATATCCAGCAACCACTTGTGAATAAAGGGCATACACGTTGTCATCTGTGATGATTATCGTGCTATTTTTATCAAAAAAAGCTTCAAGGGATAAATTTTCGACGAAATAAATTTTCGTGGCGCTGTATTGATATTCTATGTGAATTTGGTCATACATCAAAAATCTCTCTAACTTGGTGCGGCAAAATTGACTGAAAGCCGTCAATTAGTGCTTCGTCTGGGTGAGTGTGGCATTCAATCATCAGTCCGTCGGCTCCTGCGGCGCGTGCTGCCTTTGCAATAGGCACGACAAATTTAGAAATTCCCGTTGAGTGCGATGGATCAAATATTACCGGTAGTTCGGTGCGCTCCTTCAAATCCAATATTGCACCTATGTCTGGAGTGAATCTTAGCTTTGAATCAATTTGCTCGAAAGTTCTGATGCCCCTTAGGCAAAGTATGATGTTGCTGTTGCCAGCATTGCGGATGTAGTCCGCCGCTTTCAAAAATTCGTCAAGAGTGGCTGCAAATCCACGTTTTAAGATTATAGGCTTGCTGTCGATAGCTGATATTTTTCCCACTTGCTTCAAAAAGCCATAGCTCGACATATTTCTGCTGCCAACTTGAATAATATCAATTTTTTCATAATTTTCTTCTAATTGCTCGGAGTCAAGAATTTCGGCAACTGTGAACATTTGATTCTTGCAGGCTGCATCGAGCAAATAATCTAATCCTTCGCTGCCAAGTCCTTGGAAAGAATTGGGATCCGTGCGCGGTTTGAATGCACCGCCTCGCAGAAATTTAATGCCCATGCTTGCTAAAGATGTTGCAATCTCCTCAACTTGCACTCTTGATTCTACCACGCAAGGTCCTGCAATAATGATTGGGCGTAACTTCAGTAATTCCAATGGTGTAAGCGTGTTATTTTTGCTTTTAAAGCTATCTTTGGAAATTGAAAATATGCTTTTATATAACTTTTCGATTTTCGTTCTTTCGAGCTTTCCGTCCATTAGCTCAAAAAGTCTATCGATAATTTTTTCTTCACGCTTGAAATCGTCAGCAGCAAAATTATTGGCTATTTTGAGCCTGATTATTTCTTCGGAAACGTCGAGCCTTTGAGCAAAGAGCGTGATAATACTTTCGTCCAATTTATCAATTTCGCATCTTAGCTCTGCTATTTTTTCTTCGTGCATTGCAGTTTAATAAAAATCAAATGAACGAACAAAGCATTTAATTATGGTAATTTTGGGGAGCATCAAGAAAAAATCTTGGTTAGTGCAAGCGAAATTCGCTCTACGGGTTGCAGATCAATTTCAAATTTTTTTAGAATTTTAGAAACTGCGGCAGACGGCAAAATTATCCTTTCAAATCCCAACTTTTGCGCTTCAGAAATTCTTTGCTCGATTGATGAAACAGAGCGAACCTCGCCAG
>JAKIZN010000270.1 GCA_022708005.1 Bacteroidota bacterium
GCTTTGTTGAAATATATATACTTAAACGTTTTAGCATCTTTCAGATAGACTAATTGGGGTATATTCTCCAAAAGAGTCTTTAGCACAAGTTCAGCTTCTGCCAACTTGCCTCCTGCCGTTTCGCTGGCTGCATCTTGCAGTTCATTTGCTTTGTTTGTCAGCAGCTTGCTTGCCAAACTGCTAACTCTATGAGTATCCGCCGGATTTATAACAAGGTCGGCACCTGAGCGAATAAATTTTGCGGTTTCTATTTCGTCGGCTGTGCCGGAGAGAAAAATTATCGCTGATTTGCCCGCGGCTTGCTTTATTGCCGCAATTAAATTCTCGTCGATAGAAGAGCTATCATCACCTAAAAATATTAAATCGCAATCTAATAGCCGTAATTCACTAATCAAATTGCCAACTAAGTCGAACTTGTAGCACTTTGGCGAATATCCTTGCGCGGCGATATTGCTTTCTATAGCTCTCGCCTCAGAGCTATCCGTCTGGCAAAAGGCAATGTTTATCGGTTTACTCATACTTCTTATGCGATTTAATTAATAACATTTGTCGCATAGACGTATAATGTTTATGTATAATATAATTAAAATAATTAAATATAATTAAGTTGTTTAGACATAAAAAATAATTGCCCAGACGAATATCGCAGTATTTCGGCAAACACCACATAGCTGCAAGTTTGCCATTTCGCCGAAGTGCCTCCCACCTCTCGCTATTGCTTAAAAAAAAGCTGCATTTTTGGTGCAGCTTTTTCTAATGTTTTTACCAAGCATATCCGACGTTTACACCGCCGCCGAATGGGTCATAGTCGAGTCCGTCAATATCGCTCACAGCAAACCCTAGCCGGACGATAGGCTCAACAAACCAATTGCCGAAGTTAAATTTGTACGCAGCTTCTGCGCCAATAACCACGTATGTACCGCCATCCCAATTCCAATATGATGGACCGCTCCAATCCCAAAAGCTAACTCTTGCCATAGGACCAACAGATAGTCCTTCGATAGGAGTTTTGCTGTCATCGAACACATCTGTCAAATACCAACGATAAGAAGCACCAATGCCGTAAGCAGCCCAATAGTCGCTATAGGAATAGTACGAACCGAAGATTGTCAGAGAGTTCTTTTCGTTGAGCTGATGCTCATAGGTTGCGTTAAATACCTTGCTGACCAAGAAGTCAATGGGGTCAACCGAAAGAGCTCTCGAATATTGGGAAAAAGCGTTTGACATTGTAAACACAATTAAAATGGCAGAAACAATTAAAAGTTTTTTCATAACACCTCCAAAAATTATTGAGAACAATAGACATCTTGGGTAATTGACTGATGTCGTATCAATTTATTTTATGAATCTTTGTAATTTCTTGATATATTAAAATATTGTATTTATAGTTAATGTAACTTAAGTTTCCTATTTCTTGCTTTGGCAGGGGCAAATTTCCTCCCTAATTTCCTTGCTTATTTGATACTCTTCAAAAGGTTTAAACTCAACAACTTTTTTCTTGACGGCTTCCAAGCCTTTGTTTGCACCATCGGTATTTCGCATCCAATAAGCCAATGCTTCTTGGTCAGAATATCCGCAAAATTGCTTTAAAATTGCTGATGAAACATAGCCCGATTGGTGCCAGCCGTTCCAGCAATGCAAGTAAATTGGACCAGAAATTTCTCGATTAATCACCTTATAAACCATGTCGATTATCTCTTTCATCTCTTTACGGCTATTTCCAGAAATTTGGAGATATGATAGCGTATTATCGCCACAATCTATTGATTTGGTTGCAGATGAAAAGTTCTTGGAGTATAGGTATATCGCATTTGAAAAGCCTTCGTTGCATAGATTTGTCAGCCCGTCGATAGGCAGCGGGTTGTGATTGTCCCGCTTATTCGTCTTGTGGTAAAAATTATTAGCTCCGCCTCGATATGCTACTCCATGAAGGATTACTCGCATGTTCCTTGTTCCATACAGCAAATCATAGCCGTCGCCCTTGTTGTCGGTAATTTTTTCATCTGTGCAGCTAACGTTATATCTATCTTCGTAATATATTACTTGTTCGGATAGCGTGGTTTGCGCCAAGGCACTCGAGGCAAAAAATATAAATTGTAATATTATATAAGCATATATTTTCATAATTATTTCCAGAATCAACAATAAACATAAAAATAACGTATAGTGAAACTTTATATTTTGCAAATAGCGGTGTGGGGTGGCAAAAACATAAGCATATAGACTAATATTTGAGCAAGATAGAAAAAGCAAAATAAATATGGTTATTATGTAAAGTTTGATCCCCTGCTACTTGGCTACGCTCCACCCGCCTTCGCGAGCCAATAACTGCCCAAGCCAACTCAATTTGTAACTAAATCTATGTTTGCTGTGTCTTCTATAATTAGAAAGTTACAACTTTTTTTTGTAAATTTGTAATTCTAATATTTAATATTAAAGATAAATATATTTGTTCTTAATTATAGAAATGGTTTGACTTATGAAAAACAGTTTCCCCAAAAGTATGCTATTCCTATCCTTGCTTACGCTGGCTATGCTTTCTGCGTCCACTTTGCAAGCTCAAATTTATAATTTATATGAGCGGCCGGACAAACAGGAGAATTTTTATAAAATTCAGAAAGAAAAAAATAATTTTTATAATAATCTCCCCGAAGACCAAAGAAAAGGCTGGAAGCAGTTCAAAAGATGGGAAAATTTCTGGGCGCCAAGAGTATTTCCAAATGGCGAATTTCCACAAGCATTAGACATCTATAAAGAATGGCGACAATACCAAGACGGTATAAAAGATAAGCTATACTCAACGCAAAGCAAATCTTGGACGCTTGTCGGACCGGTGGAAAGCCCCAATGCTTTAAGCGTTAGCGTGAGAGACCAAGGATTGGGCAGAGTAAACGTGATTCGCTTCCACGAAAGCACGCCAAATGATCTTTGGGCTGGC
>JAKIZN010000271.1 GCA_022708005.1 Bacteroidota bacterium
TCGCTTCATATTATCAGACATTCTGGCGAGTCTTTGCTTGGAATAATCAATGACTTGCTTGATTGGTCTAAAATCGAAACAGGGAAAATGTTGCTTGATAACTCTCCGTTTAAGTTGCGAGAAGTGCTGGATTATACTTATGATTTGCTCTACTCTATAGCGGCAAGCAAAGGCTTAGATATGCACTTCCACATCACGAATGATGTGCCAAATAATTTAATCGGAGACTCCAGCAGACTAAGCCAAGTCTTAGTGAATTTGGTAAATAATGCAATTAAATTTACTGAGGCTGGATATGTGGAGGTGGCTGTCAATAAAGGCGTTATCCACAATAACAAGGCAACACTTGAGTTTAGCGTTCGTGATACTGGCATTGGTATTGAAAAAGATAAGATTGATAGGCTATTCAAAAGTTTTAGCCAAATTGATAATAATCTTACAAGAAAATACGGCGGAACGGGGCTTGGGCTGGTCATTTCGAAAGAAATAGTTGAAATGATGGGTGGCAACATATATTGCGAAAGTGCGCCAGAGGTAGGCTCGGTCTTTTATTTTTCTGCAAATTTTCAGCTGCAAGCTGATAAAGCTGACGATGCAGCTGAAATGGACAGCGACAAAGTTAATGAAATAGAGGACTTCAATCTGAATATTCTTGTGGCAGAAGACAGTGTGATAAATCAAGAAATTATTCAAGAAGTTCTTCTTAAAAAAAGTGCAAAATATCTGTTGCGCCGAATGGCAAAAAAGCGTTCGAGATGTTTAAAGCAGGGAAATTTGATGCGGTGCTTATGGATTTGCAGATGCCTATTTGGGACGGATATAAAGCCGCTGGGGAAATAATTAAGTTCGAGCAAGAAAATTCTTTGAGTCATACGCCCATTATAGCTCTGACTGCCCATGACGACGTCGATAGCAAGCTCGCAAGCAAAGAAGTCGGAATAGATGAGTTCATCACAAAGCCATTTAAGTGGGAAGAAGTGTATAAAGTTCTCAGCAAATATGTTAAGCCACAGCAGTCGGCTTCGCTTGATATTGATGCAATGCTCAAGACAATTAATAACAACAAAGTGCTTTTGCTGAAATTAATGAAATATTTTATAGAGAACGTCCCGCGGGAAATGGAGAATCTTGAATCTTTTTCGCAAAATGGCGATGCCGATTCTTTGAAAAAAGCGGCGCACAAGCTAAAGTCAGATGTGAGCAACTTTCGGGCAGGCAAAGCTACTGGCGTGCTGCGAGAAATTGAGCGGCTAGGCGGCGCCAAGCAATTAGACGCCGTGCCAGATTTGATTACGGAACTGAAATCTGAAATTAATAATATAATACAATATTTTAAAGACTATATCGAGAAAAATTAATTAGCTAATTATAGGTGAAATTATGAGAACACTTGTTGTTGAAGATGATTACATAACTTCTCAAGTAATGCAAGAAGTAATGCTCTCTTTTGGAGACTGCGATATTGCCGAAGACGGTGCCCAAGCCATAGAACTTTTCCAATCTTCGCTTGTCAATGACTTGCGGTATGACGTCATTTTTCTTGATATTATGATGCCAGAGATGGACGGGCAGCAGGTTTTAGATGCAATCAGGAAAATAGAGGAGGCAAATAATATTTTGGGGCTCGACTGCGTCAAAATCGTTATGACCACTGCTCTAGATGATTATAATAATATCAGAACTGCTTTCACCAATCAGGCAGAAGGCTATTTAGTTAAGCCTATCGACAAAGATAAAGTGGTGCAAGTGCTAATAAATCTTGGACTACTCGGATAATTTTTGCCTAACAAAAATATTCCGACTATATAGCTAATGATTGCTAAATTATGTTTTTTTTATTTAATGTGTAGTCTAAAAAATGCAAAAATCTCCTTATAATGCAACAGTAAACGGCAAGATATTAATAACGCCGGACTTAATGGTGCTTCGGGTGCGCACCGATGAGCCAAGAAATACATTTAAAGCAGGGCAATATACCACTATCGGTTGCTTGGCAGCAGAAGAGCGGTCGCCTAATTCTGTGGTAAATTTAGAGCAGCCACCGCCAGATTATCTGATAACACGCCCTTACTCAATTGCGTCCGCAAATCACGAAACGCAGGATTTTGAATTTTACATTAGTCAAGTTAAATCGGGGCAACTCACTCCGAGACTATTTGCTTTGTCGCAAGGCAGTCGCATGTGGGTAGATGATAAAATTTTAGGCGTTTTTAGTTTAAATGATACGCCAGAGGGCTGCAATATAGTGATGGTTGCCACTGGAACTGGATTAGCTCCATATATCAGCTTTTTGAGGTCTCATGCTCGCGAGCATACTGCAATCAAACTTGCAGTAATACACGGAGCAGCGCATCCTTGGGATTTGGGCTATTACTCCGAGCTGTCTTTTATACAAAGCAATTTTCCTAATTTTTACTATTTCCCAACTCTGCTCAGAGCAGACAATAATTGGAACGGGCTAACGGGATACATTGAAGAGCATTTGGAAGCGGGAATTTTAGAAAAATCCGGAATAGATATTGACCCTGAAAAAACACATTTCTACCTATGTGGAAATCCTAAAATGGTAGATTCTGTCAGTAAGTTTTTATCAAAGTATAATTATGAAAAGCATTGTACAGGCAAAAAAGGCTCTTTGCATATAGAGGAATATTGATTGAAATATAAGGAAAAAATGAAATTTAATTTGAAAATAATTGTTAGCTGTTTGCTTGTAGTTTTTGCCGTAAATAGTTGCATCATAGTTAAAGAGAAAGCCGACCGTGTCAGCGATATTGAGCCGATGGCAGTATTAAGCCCGAAGCCGGGAATCAAAATGTCGGACGTTATAGTAAGGTCGTATAAGGGCGATATGGTTTCTTATATCCCGGTCGATTGGTTCTTTATCGATGTCGAGCAGAGGGTCTCGCCTGATATTATATCAGTTGT
>JAKIZN010000272.1 GCA_022708005.1 Bacteroidota bacterium
AATTATATTTCCATCGCTATCATAAGGAATTAACTTTGACGTATCTATGGCAAAAAAAACTTTATCGCCAACGGCATATTGACTAATATTATTAAGTCTGGCGGATTTCAACTCATCAGCAATTTTGAAATAAACCAAAGTTTCATAGCCGAGCCGCTCTATATTGACTATTTCCGACTCTATCCAAGCCAAGTTTTGCGGTTGCTCTTTGCTTATAGAAATATTTTCGGGTCTTATAGCGAAAGTTAATTCGGTCGCTTCTTTAGCTAAAAAGTTGAATTTATCAGTATTTTCTAACGAAAAAGAAAAAGAGCGATTTTTGCCGACGAATTTTAAATTATCGCTCCGCTCAAAGTTCCCTGCGAAGAGATTGATTTGCGGACTACCGATAAAACTCGCTGCGAAAATATTGCGTGGCGAATGATAAATTACATCTGGAGTGGCATTTTGCTGCAATACGCCATCTTTCAGTAGCAATATCCTTGTTCCCATAGTCATAGCTTCGGTTTGGTCGTGGGTTACATAGATAGAAGTGACGCCTAATTTTCTATGCAAATTAATTATTTCTGTCCGCATTTGCACTCTAAGCTTTGCATCGAGATTAGACAGCGGCTCATCGAATAAGAAAAAACGCGGTTTGCGGATAATCGCTCTGCCGAGTGCCACTCTTTGTCGTTCGCCGCCGGATATTTCTTTAGGCTTTTTGTCTAATAATTTCCCGATATTCAGCATCTCTGCTACTTCGCTCACGCGGCTTTTGACTTCTGTGCGAGCCACTTTTTTAATTTTAAGCGGAAAAGCTAAATTTTCCCTAATGGTCAGGTGCGGATAAAGAGCATAATTTTGGAATACCATCCCAATATCTCGCGATTTCGGTGGCAAATCATTTGCCCTTTCGCCATCAAATAGCAAGTCCCCACTTGAAATGCTTTCAAGCCCCGCTATCATCCGCAAAACCGTTGATTTCCCACAACCTGATGGACCAACCAGCACGATAAATTCACCTTTTTCAGCAGAAAAGGAAATATCTTTGACGGCTTGAGTCCCATTTGGGTATATTTTGTGTATGTTTCTTAGTTCTAATTTTGTCATTTTACATCAAAAATAAAGTCAAAAATATTCATTTTTTTGCTAATTTCAAATGATAAAAAATGCTTTGCCATTCATTGCCCTTTCGGCATTATATTTGTAGCTTATATTTTTTGCATATTTTGTATTGTAGAGTTATGGATAACGACAGCTTGTTTTTGCGATTATCGGCACTGGAGACCGAGCAAATAAATAGCGATACAGTGGATATAGATAGGGCTTCGGTAAGCGAATGCCTATATATGATAAATAATCAAGATTTAACCGTAGCCGAGCGGGTGAGAGTTGCCATACCGCAAATAACAAAAGCCGTCGAAATTATAGTCGAATCCTTCAAAAAAGGCGGTAGGCTGTTTTACTTTGGCGCTGGCACAAGTGGCAGGCTTGGTATAGTCGATGCTTCCGAATGCCCGCCTACTTTCGGCACGGATCCCGAAATGGTGCAAGGGGTAATAGCAGGTGGCAACGATGCAGTATTCAAAGCTCAAGAAGGCGCCGAAGATAAACTTGAAAATGGTGCAAATGACTTTAAAAAATATGGTGTTAAGCACGGTGATGTTGTTTGTGGGATTGCTGCTTCGGGCAGAACTCCATACGTATTAGGAGCAATACAAGAAGCACGTGCAAACGGATGCAAAACTATACTTATCACAACCGTTAGCGAGCTAACAGCACGTGCAAACGGAGCTGACGCTGATATTATGGTATGCGTGCCCGTCGGAGCTGAGGCAATTACCGGCTCTACGCGAATGAAAAGCGGCACAGCCCAAAAAATGATATTGAATATGCTCACTACCGCTTCTATGGTGCAACTTGGCAAGACTTATGGGAATATAATGATAGACTTAAAGCCTACAAATATCAAGTTAATAGAGCGGTCGAAAAGAATAGTGATGAGCATTACTGGAGCCAGCTATGACTACGCCGAGCAAATTTTAAAAGAATGCGATTGGAATGTTAAAGTAGCGATATTAAGAATTATCAAGGATATAGATAATAGCGAAGCAATCCGCTTGCTTGCTCAATCTGACGGTTTCCTCAGAAAATCATTAGGCAAGTAGCAGGGCAAAAGTTAAACCCAAATAATGCATTAGAAGCCTTTCTATTAGCTGTTCTCCAGATGTCCTACACCTTCGAGGTGTAGGACATCTTAAAGCCAAACATTTCCTTATGGATACACAGTCAGTTAGAGTCTCTAATGAGTTATTTGGGGTTATTTGCCTTTATCCCAACTCCTTTTGTTTTCCTTTGGCTTTTGGTAATCAGCGAGTATCATACGCACATTATTTTTGCCAAATATTTCACATAACTTATTGGTATTGCTTTGACTAACTAATATATTGGATTTGAATGCAACATAATTGCGCTTAAAGTGAGTGTTTTTTACATAAAAGTAAATTTTGTTTTCTGCCTGCCCTTTATCGAGCGTCTCGTTCATCGTATCGATGTCGCTTTCGGTGATTTCATCAATATTTATCCAAATTTTATATCCATCGAACATTTTTTTATAAGCCGTGTCTAATGAATAAGCATCATCGGCAACGACCTCGATAAACTCGCTGCCGTAGGAAGATTTGCCGACTACGACAAGAGGCTCATCCATTTTTATCGCCTTGCTACATTTGGAATATGCGTCACTCCAAAAAATAACTTTAGCCTTCTCTGTAAAATCTTCGATAGTCAGAAATGCAATAGAATTATTGTTCTTATCCAATCTGGTTCGCATCTCGCTGACAAGCCCAACGATTCTAACATATTTGCCAATTTCTGGGCTTTCTACATTATCAAAAGTGAATGGATTTACAGATTTAATAAATACTTCATACT
>JAKIZN010000273.1 GCA_022708005.1 Bacteroidota bacterium
CGCCGCTTGTGCCTATTTTTGATTATTTTTTCTTGCGTTCGGATAGCGAAAATATTATTGCTCTAAACATAGGCGGCATATCTAATATTACGTTCATACCTAAAGCATCGCAAGATGATGAAGTGATAGCATTCGACACGGGTGCAGGCAATACGCTAATAGATTTGGCAGTAAAATATTATTTCAATAAAAAGTTTGACTGCAATGGCGAGCTTGCGTCTAAAGGGAGCATAATTCAAGAACTTTTTGACTGGCTTAAAGGTATAGATTTTATCGAGGCAAAGCCGCCCAAATCGACGGGACTAGAGCTATTTTCGCAAGGACTGATAGAAAAGTATCTGAACGATAAGTATAAGGGCGAAGATGTGCTGCGGACTTTAACAGAATTTACGGCTTACTGCATCAGCACGAATATTAAGCTTTTCGCACAAGAAGATGCTAAAATAATAGTCTCCGGTGGCGGTGCAAACAATCTTTTCTTGATGAAAATCTTAAGCGAGCAATTGCCAAACTCGAAAATTATAAAGAGCGATGAAATTGGAATACCGAGCGATACGAAAGAAGCGATAGCTTTCGCCTATTTAGCTTGGCGGCGATATATGATGCTCTTTGGCAACTTGCCAAGCGTAACGGGCGCTAAGGAAAAATGTTTGCTCGGCTCGATTTCTGAAGGATAGGTTGCAATTGCCCGCTTGAGGTGGATTGTCGCCACGCACTACGTTATTCAGATGCTTCGTTATACCTTGATTTCCAAAGTTGAGCGAGCTTTTCCTTAAAAGCTTTTTCTCTGCCGAAGTCGCTGGGGATATAATATGCTTTTTCCTGCTTTCCACTTGGAAAATATAGCTCTGGCACAAAATGCCCTTTGTAACTATGCGGATACTTGTATCCAAGCCCATAGCCTTCGGTTTTCATTAGCTTTGTTGGAGCGTTGCGCAAGTGCATCGGCACTGTTGTGTCTGCTCCGCTACGAACATCTGCAATAGCCTCATCAATTGCCGAGTATGAAGCATTTGATTTAGGGCAGCAGGCGAGATAGGTAACTCCTTGCGCTAGATTAATTCTGCATTCTGGCATGCCTATAATATTGACCGCTTCGAATACGCTCACCGCAAGAGTAAGTGCAAACGGGTCTGCGTTGCCAATATCTTCGCTTGCAAAAATCACCATTCGCCTTGCTATAAATTTCGGGTCTTCGCCTGCATCGAGCATCTTAGCAAGCCAAAATAGCGATGCGTCTGGGTCGGAGCCACGCATCGACTTAATAAACGCCGAAATTGTATCGTAATGATTTTCTCCTTTTTTGTCATATTTTGCAACTTTTTGCTGTAAAGCCTTTTGGATAACGCTTTTATCTATTATAATTTTATCTTTTTTCTTTTGTAATTTGACGGATAACTCAATTGCGTTTAGCAAGTTGCGGGCATCGCCGCCACTAATTGCAATCAAAAATTCGCGGTCTTTTAGCTCTATATCTAAATCTTTCAGCACAATATCTTCGCTTAGTGCTTTATTTATTACAAAGTTAAGTTCGCTATCTTCAAGCGTTTGCAAGTGATAAACGGCGCATCTGCTGAGCAAGGCAGAATTTACCTCGAAAGATGGGTTTTCAGTAGTTGCACCGATTAAAGTAACAATTCCCCGCTCAACAGCGTGGAGCAAGGCATCTTGCTGATTTTTATCGAATCTATGAATTTCATCTACGAATAGTATTGTCCGGCTGTTGCGTTTCAAATTTAGCTCTGCTTTTGCAATAATAGCCCGAACTTCTTTTACTCCAACTTCAACGGCAGAAATTCTAATAAACTCCGAATCTGAGTAATTTGCTATTAAATAAGCGATAGTGGTCTTGCCTGTTCCGGGCGGTCCCCATAGGATAATGGAGCTAATCTCATTATTTTCAATAAGGCTACGCAGCGGGGCGCCCTCGCCAATTATGTGATGCTGCCCAAAAAAATCTTCGAGTCGCTGGGGACGCATTCTATCAGCCAAAGGCGTATCTTTTGAGATTTTTCTCGATTGCTTCGGCTCTTCAAAAAGTTCGCTCATTTTAATTTTTCATCAATGGATAATCATCAAAAATATCTAATTTTTGCGAGATATAAAATTTTTTTCTTGGTGTTGGGCTGCTGGTATAGTCGCGATTAATTTTAAGCCAAGTGATCTCAAATGATGCAATAGGAACTCTAACTGATTGCGTATCCGTCAGGAAAAGTTAGGCTTTAAGATGGGGCTGTCTCAAAAGTGTCATTCTGAACAAAGTGAAGAATCCATTTTTTTTTGTTAGTCCTTGATATATATGGATGTTTCGCTTCGCTCAACATGACCCAAAATGTAGTTTTCTGCCCTTTTGAGACAGCCCCATCTGGGAAACAGCTATTAGACAATGGAAAAGGTTTCTAATACATTATTTGGAATTATTTTAATCCCGAAGGGATTTGATGTTTGTAGAAAATAAGATTGCATAACATAATTCGACTCCTACGGAGTCGTATAAATCGCCGATTATTTATTGCTACAAACATTTGAACCATTCGGGTTCGTTACAATTTGGCTTTAAGATGTCCTACACCTCGAAGGTGTAGGACATCTGGAAAACACAGACGCTCTCACCTGTTACCTTTTGAGACAACCCCATCTGGAAAAATAGCGGGCGCTCTAAAAATATTTAAAACGCCCGCGTATTATTAAATAGCTGTAAAATTATGTTCAATCAGACGAATTTACATGTTTTCGCCGTTGCTTAGCTGCCTTTTTGTGCCATCTGCAAATTCAATTAAAGTAGGATTCCAAACTGCCTTTAAGTCTTTCGAAGAGCGTATAACTTGGTCTCTTTGGCTTTCTGGATTATGGGTAAATGGATTGCAGAAAGCCAAAGAGACCAAGTTATACGCTCTTCGAAAGACTTAAAGGC
>JAKIZN010000274.1 GCA_022708005.1 Bacteroidota bacterium
CGAGCAAAGATAGGATTGAACGCGGACTGAAAGTAGTTGCAAGCCTATGGAATGGCAGCGAAAAGGAGTTCGAGGAGTTTTGCCTAGAGAATTTTATTTCTGACGAAGCCGAACTCGATGCTTTGTTTGAAAGTCTATCGAAACATTGGGAGACACTGAACGGCTATTTCAACAAAATATCGCTTGATTTGAAAAAGCCCATGCATATTGATGAAGGCGAAATGACCAATCTCGACCTTATGATGGCGTCTTATGAGCCTTCTGCACACTTGAACGCAGATTTTTTTGAAAATAAAATAGCATATTACATAGCGCTAAACTTTCCGTTTTATTCGCTTGCAGAAAAAAATGAACTTGGCAAAAATTGGACAAGGAAGCAATGGGCTTATGCTCGAGCAGGCGATTTGTTTACTTCTAATATACCAGCATCATTGTTGCTAAAAGTTTCCGAAGCTATGACCGAAGCCGATAATTATATCAACAACTATAATATTATGATGGGATACCTTGTCAATGACAAGATGCAGACAAGTTTTCCAGAAGATATGAAGCTCATCACGCATTGGAATCTTCGCGACGAAATAAAATCGCAGTACAGCAAGGAAAATTCGCTCGAAAATCAAAAGATGATTTATGAAGTAATGAAGAGAATTATCACCCAAACAATTCCCAAAAATGTTATTAATAATAAGCAATATCAATGGAATCCTTACTCAAATAAGACTTATGAAAACGGTAAAGAAGTAACGTTGGAGGCAGAGCCAAACACAAGGTATTACCATCTTTTGCAGAATTTTAAAGCATACAAAGCGATTGATAAATATAATCCGCTTTACCCGACTTATATAAAGGCTAAGTTCGAGCAAGAAATGGAAATGCCACAAGAGGAAGTTGAGGCAATGTTTACGGAGCTTTGCTCGAGTCCAGTAGTGAAAGAAGTAGCTGAGTTGATTAAATCTCGCTTGGGGCGTCCATTGGAGCCGTTTGATATATGGTATGATGGCTTTAAATCTCGCTCTACTTTGAATCAAGATGATCTGACACAAACAACTCGCAAGAAATATCCTAATCCGAAGGCATTAGAGGCTGATATACCAAATATATTAATGAAACTTGGCTTTAAGAGCGATAAGGCTAAAGAAATAGCTTCGAGAATTGCAGTAGATCCGTCTCGCGGTGCTGGGCATGCTTGGGGCGCTCAAATGAAAGGCGATAAGGCACATTTGCGAACAAGGATAGCCAAAGAGGGCATGGACTACAAAGGCTATAACATTGCCGTTCATGAGCTAGGGCATAATATCGAGCAAACTTTGACGCTATACGATATGGACTACTACTTGCTCCGCGGTGTACCAAACACTGCATTTACAGAGGCTTGGGCGTTTACTTTCCAATCGCGGGATCTGCCTTTGCTTGGCATTAAATCTCAAAATACAGAAAAAGAATTGTTGGACGCTTTGGATAATTTCTGGTCTGCTTATGAAATCATGGGCGTATCGCTTGTCGATATGAAGGTATGGAAGTGGCTCTACGACAATCCAAATTGCGATGAAGAGCAACTTAAAAAGGCTGTTATCGACATAGCCATAGATGTTTGGAACTCTTACTTCGCACCAGCCTTTGGCATCAAAGATCAGCCAATTCTGGCGATTTACTCGCACATGATAGATTATCCGCTTTATCTATCGGCGTATCCAATTGGGCATTTGGTTGAATTTCAAATCGAGGATTACGTAAAAGGCAAAAATTTCTCGGAAGAAATGACTCGTATGTGCGTGCAGGGGCGAATTACGCCTGAGGTATGGATGGTTGGGGCTGTAGGGCATAAGCTTTCTATCGCTCCGACAGTCGAGGCAGCGCAAAAAGCTGTTGCAGCAATGAAAAATAAGTAGCCGCAGGGACAAAAATTCAACATGTGAGTTTTTTATATAAAATTTGAATTTATTAATAAGAAAAGCCTCCTATTTGCTTAAATGGGAGGCTTGATATTATAAAGAAGCTATTAATTGTGGAAAGTTAATGATTTTCAAATATATGATATAAAAGGGTTTTATGTGTTATCATAATATTTTTTCAAAAAAAATATAACATTTCGCAAAAAAACATTTGGAATTGATAAAAAAAGTAATTAATTTTGTAGCTCTTTCAACGTTAGTTAAAGAGAAAGTTCATTGGAAACGGGTAAGCAAGGCAAGAAATTTTATAAAAAAGTTATTTTTTATAAAAAAGTATTTGGAAAGAAGAAAAAAAGTTATTAATTTTGTATCCCTTGCTTGAGACGAAAGAGCAAGAGTTCTTTGAAAATAGGAAGCACAAGAAAGCAGTAATGAGTTTTAAGCTTGAGATTAGACTTAAAGTCGTATATAAAGCTAAAAAGATATACAATGGAGAGTTTGATCCTGGCTCAGGACGAACGCTGGCGGCGTGCCTAACACATGCAAGTCGAGGGTAGCAATACACTGGCGCACGGGTGAGTAACGCGTAGGTAATCTGCCCTTATCCCAGACATAACATCGAGAAATTGGTGCTAAAATCTGATGAGGCCTGAGGGTCAAAGTATTTATACGGATAAGGATGAGCCTGCGTCTGATTAGCTAGTTGGTAAGGTAATGGCTTACCAAGGCAACGATCAGTAGCTGGTTTGAGAGGACGATCAGCCACACTGGAACTGAGACACGGTCCAGACTCCTACGGGAGGCAGCAGTGAGGAATTTTGCACAATGGGGGCAACCCTGATGCAGCGACGCCGCGTGCGGGAAGACGGAGCTTTGCTCTGTAAACCGCTGTCGTATGGGAAGAGAAGATTCTACGGGGATCTGGGACAGTACCATAAGAGGAAGCACCGGCTAACTACGTGCCAGCAGCCGCGGTAATACGTAGGGTGCGAGCGTTGTCCGGAATTACT
>JAKIZN010000275.1 GCA_022708005.1 Bacteroidota bacterium
TCCTGTGCCGGTTAAGGCTGCAATGGGTATTATGGGCTTGATAGAGGAAAATTATCGTTTGCCGTTGCTACCAATTCAGCCAGCAAATAGAAAGTTGATAGAAAAGGCTTTGAAAAAAGTTAAATTAGTAAAATAAAATTAATCATTAATTTGAAAGTGAATATATGGGGCAGCGAGACAGAGAATTGTTTGGCTGTCCCTTTGCTCTTTTGAGCTTTGGCTGAATTAGTATTTTATCTTTTTGCGGTTTATTTTTTTTTCGGATGTGATTTTCTTCGCGTTTATCCTGCGATTCTTGTCATAAAGAGGTAGTTTTATAAATTTTCGGCTTTTGGGTTCAATGGACGCAAGTTCTATTAGAGCTAATAATTTCGATATAGCTTCTGTTTTATTTTTGCCTTGGGTGCGGTGCCTTTGCGACGTTATAATTAGCACGCCATCGGCATTTATTCTATTAGCTGCAATCTTACGCAATCGCTGTTTGACGGCATTGCTTAATCCTTTGCTGTTGTTAATATCAAACTTTAGAACAGAAGCAGTCGAAACTTTATTTACGTTCTGCCCGCCCGGACCCGAAGCTCGTTTGAACTCAAATCCTATTTCTTGGAAGATTGTGTGCATATCTAAAAAATGAAAAAAATAAATGATAAAAAAGTAAATACTTCAAAATAAAATATAAAATAACTACTCTTATAAGAATGGTAAAAGTTGCATTATATAATAAGTAATATAAAATTGTAGCAAAAAGCATATATTGACGTATGACGATATAAAATATTTGGGTCAATAAGTAGACCTTTGTTATGAAGTCAAAGTGTTAAAAAAAAATAATCGCAATTGTTGAACAAATTGCAAAAGCAAATGATGAAAGAAATAAAAAGAGTACTGATATTTATTTTAATTATGTTCGCCTCGTTTGAGGTGGCTCTGTCAGTGCCAAGTTGCGAGATCACAGAAATCGTTGTTAATGGGAAAAGTTACAAAGATGATAGCTTATATAGTTTGAGCGATTTGGTTGTGCGTAGCCGCGACACAGTAACTTTCAAATACCGTGTGGTTGATATTAAGAAAGGTGAAGGCGGACTGTTTTACTATAGAATCAGCATCAGTGATGCAAAAGATACGTCTTCTAAGGTAACAGGGGCTGATATTGCCCAATACGTCTATTTGCCAGAAGGCAGCTATTCGCTTATTGTTGGCGCATTCGATACTAAGGCACGTTGGCTTGCAAAAAATACTTCTTTTAAGTTTAGGGTAAACACAAAAGAGGCAGAGTTAATTGCAAAACTTGATGCTTACAAAGAGAGGCTGTCCGAATTGGAGGCAGCAGCCAACAAGGCAGGCGAAGCCGACGCAGCAAGAAGTATCCAAGTGGCAGCTGTGTTGATTGGCGGGGCTATAGGAGCGCTTATAGTTGGAGTTTTCTTTGTGTTATATATAATTTCAAGAAAATCAAAAAATCAAAATAGAGGTGAAATTATGGCTTCAGATGAAAGTATCGTGATTACAAAAGAAGAGTACAACAAGCTAATGACAGAAAATAGCAATTTGCGTGCAGAGATAGCTGTGCTGCGTGGGCAAATAGATGCTCTTCAAGCTCGCTCTAACGACATGAGAAAGCAAAATAATGAATTACAAGAAAGTTTAAATCAGCTTTCCTGTAGCAAAGATGAATTAGAAAACCTTCAATCGCAAAAAGATGAACTATTCGCACTGATAATTCACGACATTAAAAACCCAGCGGCTCTTATTAAGAGTCTTGTCGATTTGCTACGTTCTTATGATTTATCGGCTGTCGAACAGCAAGAAATTATCAACGATATTGCCGAAACTACTTCGCGAATAGTTAGCCTGTCGCAAGAAGTCTCAAAGATATTGGCACTCGAAACTACAAAGTTGGTACTCGATATACAAGAAGCGCAAATGTCTGAAATAATCAAGGATGTTGTTAGGCGAAACAATGTTGCTGCCGTATCGAAAAACATTTCGATGACCACCGATATTGCCCAAAATCTCCCTGAAGCAGAGTTTGACATTCAGAAGGTTGAGGAAGTAGTTGATAACTTGATTTCCAATGCGATAAAATTCACCCAAAGTGGCGGGAAGGTGCTGGTTCGTGCCTTTGTAGATAATAAAAATATAACTGTCGAAGTAACTGACAACGGGCTTGGGCTGTCCGAAGCAGATGTGAGAAACGCATTTCAAAGAGGATCTCGACTTAGTGCGCAGCCCACAAGCGGCGAGCATTCTTCTGGGCTTGGGCTGTGGATTACCAAAAAGCTTGTCGATGCCCACAATGGCAGAGTCTGGGTGAAAAGTACATTAGGCAAAGGCTCTACTTTCGCATTTTCGCTGCCAGTGAAGTATATGGGCGCGAGCGTAGAAGTAAAATCCTAAAATTAATTGTTGGTTACTGTAAACGTAAATGAGAATAATACTATCTGCTATCGCTTTTCTGATTTGTCTGCAGCCATTAATGGCGAGCAGAGTTGATGAACTGTATTCGACTTTGCCTAAGCTAAAAGACGATACAAACAAAGTTAGAATATATGAAGAGTTGATTGATATTTTAGTCAAAAGAGATAGCGACAGCGAAAAGGCAGATAAATACATACAATTAGGCTCAAGTTTGGCGCAGGAGCTAAATGATAAATTGGGCACAGCCAGAATTTTAGATTTGAAAGGAAAGCTATATAGAAATAGAAGCCAATATGACTCCGCTTTGTATTATCATTTTAAAGCACTTGATGTGGCGGCTGCTATTCATGATGATTATTTGAAAATAAAAATCCTCAATCATATTGGAGTGGTTTATAGAAGGCGCGACGAGATACAAACTGCAATTGACTACCATTTAAAAGCGTTGGAACTATCAGAAAAGTTGAAAGATATGCATGG
>JAKIZN010000276.1 GCA_022708005.1 Bacteroidota bacterium
AAAGGCGAATTTCGCGAAGATTTATACTATCGATTGAACGTAGCGAGAATAATTTTGCCGCCACTTCGCGATAGAGAAGGCGATATACTAAAAATCGCAACTGCGTTTGTCAATGAATTTAATAGCAAATTTATGAAAAACATTAAGGGATTTTCGCCCGAAGCAGCCGAAACGATAACCAATTATCATTGGAAAGGAAATGTTCGCGAGCTGAGGAATGTTATAGAAAGAGTAGTGCTGCTCGAAATGTCTGATATAATTAGCAAAGATTCGCTTAGCTTCTTAAAGCCAGCTACCACAAGCGTTGCGGGGCAAGGCAAAGCTTCGGTAGAGCTAATCGAAGGGCAGCACTTTCTGCAAATATCAAAGTCGGGCGTTTCTTATAGCAATGTTGTGAAAGATTTGATTATTCAAACGCTGAAAATAACTAACGGCAACCAAATAAAAGCAGCGAAATTATTGGAGATATCGCGAGCTAAATTGCGATACCGCATCGAGCAACTTGGAATAAATATAGCGGGCAAAACAATCGAATAATTTTATAAGATTAAAATAATTTTCCTTTGTTTTTGTCTAATTTTAAACAATGATAACAAAATTGAAACTTATAAATTTTCTTTGTGTTGAGTGGTGATTATGGATATAGCTGCAGCATTGGAACAGCTTAAAACGTCAAGCGATTATCAGACACTAATCGAGGCTATTGCTTATATTTCAAGCGAGGGCAAAGCAGATGAGCAAAGTATCACTCGCTTTGTAGAGTTAATCAAGAGTAGCGATAGGGGAGTAAAAGACGCTGCTGCCAGAGCAATTTCTGACCTTCGGGGTGATGATGCGACTTTTGCCGCTAAGCTTATTTCCGCTTATATATTGGATAGTAATATTGAAGTGAGAAATCTCGCGGGCGATATTTTGATTAAAATGGGCGCTCCAGCCGCAGAGCATTTGCTCGAATATTTAAGCCATCACGACCACGACGTTAGAAAATTTGCTTGCGATATACTCGGCTTGCTCGATACGCGGCAATACGCTGATTATATCAAGCCTTTGCTTAAAGACGAAGATGAAAATGCAGTCCAATCCGCTATAGAGGCACTTGGCAACTACCAAGATGAAAGTTCAGTTGAATTGCTAATAGAAATTTATGATTCCACGCCAGACCAAAAGCCAAATGTAATAGAGGCATTAGGCAAAATAGGCAGCCAAGCGGCAATCGATAAACTATTGCACGCTTTAACTCATGAAACAGATGAGTTCTTGAAAACTGCGGTTATTGACGCACTTTCGGCTAGCTGCGAAGATATAGATGTTGCCCGAAAATTACTATCCAAAATTGAAGAGGTAAGCGAGGCAACGCAACTTATAGTATTAAAAACGGTTGTAGCTATTGCTTTTCGGCTTGGAGAAAGTATTGAGTTGCCACAGCATTTAAGATATTTATCATATAAAGCTTTGTTCGATAACGACGATGACGTGAGAGCGGCTGGGTTGCTGGCATTAGGCGATATTTATACGCCGGACGATTTCCCGTCAATATTCAACGAACTATTTAATAACAATCCGGATACTCAAAGTGTGGTTTTAGAAAAATTGCTTATGCACAATTCGCCGCAAATTATAAAGCGATTTTTCAAAACACTCTGCGCCGAAGTTGCATCGAAAGAAGCACTAAGTTGCGGAATAGACTTTTTGTCGCTTCTCGATTATATGTGGAGCGACGCGCCGGAAGATAGCAAGGCAGCCACTATTAGTGCGCTAGCGGAAAATATGATAGAGATACAGCATAGCGATTATAGGGAAATATTTGAACTTTTGAATAAGTTAGATATGTCCTTGACGGAAGAAACTGTTCGAGCGATTTATCAAACTTCGCCCGACGCACAAAAAGAAATGATAACGGAATTAGCAGCAATATATCAATATGATTTAAGCATTGCAAGTAGTTAATTTTTACGCTAAATTCGGTTCTTTTTTCTTATATTACATAAGTTTTCGTTGCTCAAGTTTGTGAATATGTAACGAAAATGAAATTAATTAACTATGATTTGGCTAACACTGAGTTAATCAAATGGCAGCAAAATTATTTAATTTTGGCTCGAATAAGCCGAGAGCAAGCGGTCAAGGTGCAATTTTATCAAAAACGGTAGCTGACAAGATGGAGTTGAGTGACAGTACTTTTAATGAGTTAAGAGATTTTATTTATAATCAATGCGGTATATATTATACCGACAGCAAAAAGTATTTGCTCGAAGGTAGGATATTAAAACGGATTACCTCGAATAAATTAACTTCTTTCGAGGATTATCTTGGTTTTGTGAAATCTCCTGTGGGGCGTAGCGAACTGAATGATTTGTTTGAGGCTATAACTATAAATGAAACCTATTTTTTCAGGGCGCAGCAGCAGTTCGACGCATTTGAGACAATCATTGTTCCGGAGATATTATCCTCAAAGCAGGGGCTATTTAGCCCAACATTTAGAGTTTGGAGCGCAGCGGCTTCCACTGGCGAAGAGGCTTATACTTTAGCGATAATAATAGCTGAGAAGCTGAAGCCATTATATCCTAATGTGCAGTTCCAAATCCTTGCCAGCGATATAAATAACGCTGTGCTCGAGCAGGCACGGGCTGGCATATTCAAAGAGTATTCTATTAGAAATATCCCGCCGCATTTACTAAAAAAATATTTTAAGCAGCAAGGAACAAATTATATACTAAACGACGAAATCAAGCGAATGGTCAAGTTTATGAATATTAATTTATATGACCAATTGCAAATGCGAACCGTTGCAGGGTGCGATGTGATTTTCTGTTGCAATGTGCTTATATATTTCGATGTGCCATCTAAACAGCAGGTCGTTTCGCATTTATATAATTCCTTAAACAAAGGCGG
>JAKIZN010000277.1 GCA_022708005.1 Bacteroidota bacterium
GCTTTATAAAAAAATATGCTCAGCATATTATGCTATTCGCACTGATTTGCCTGCCAGCTCTGAAGTTCGCTTTTGTGCTAATTTTTAATGAAGATTATTTAGTCCTTTCTTGGCATAATCCGCAAAATTTTTGCGATAGCTTTGCCGATTTTTATTCATCGGTTACTGGCGGACCGTATTGGCGCCCAATTGTATGGTCGTCATATTTTGCTACAAAGTTCTTTTTTGCATATCAGGGCTTGCCATATCACATTACAAATTTAGCTGTTTATGGACTTGTAAATATATTAATATACAATCTATTAGAGAAGTTAGGGATTGATAAAAAAACTAATTTTGCGATAATTATTGCCTTTGCTTTGATGCCGTCTCGCGAGCTAATATTTGCTTGGATTCCCGGCAGAACAGATTTGCTAATGTCTTTTTTCTTGCTGCTATCTCTAAATTTTTATTTATCCGCAAAAGCCAAATGGCAATATGCTTTTGCTGCTGTTTTTTATCTATTCGCTGTGCTATCGAAGGAAACGGCATACGCGGGAGCGATGCTTCCTATTTTGCTGATATTTATCGATAAAAGAAATATTTATGACAAATTCAAGGCTGCCGCGGTTGCTGTGGCTATAATTTTTGCTGCGCTTTTATATCGATATTTTGTCATTGGCGGGATGCCATTCGCCAGCTCTAACTTCGTTGATTTGCAACTAGTTAATTTATTGAAAAACTACGTGGCATATATATTTTTATCATTTGTCAATGCCGATATGCTTGAGCTAACTTATAATTACTTATCGCACAACTATATTCTCGCGGCGTCGCTATCGGCAATGATTTTACTGCTAATTTATTTGCTCACGTCGCGAAAGAAAAGCGAAATAAATTGGAAAATGCTGCTATTTGGGGCGTCTTGGTTCTCGCTTTTTATTTTGCCAGCTACGCCGCTTTTGATGCAGTGGTACGGATATATCGCGTCAATTGGCGTGCTTATCATTGTCGCAGAGCTGCTAAAACCCATTGGCAAAGTCAAATATTTGCTCTTGGGCTTGGTTTATTTGCTATCGGCTGCATACACTTACAGCAGGAGCGAGCAATGGATAGAGACGAGCAATATTACCAACGGGGCGCTGCTGAGCTTGAAGGAAGCAAATCCGCAATCCGATACGCTATATCTGCTTGCTATGCCCGATAAAATTAATAGAATTAATGCAATGAAAATTGGCTCGCAGCAAGCAGTGCAGCACATTTTGTCGAATGATAAAATTGAGGTGATTTTCCCATTGCGAGCTGAGATATTGAGCGGCTCTATTATTAGCAGCCAATTTAAGCAAGGCGAGCTAATTCTAAAAATGGAGCAAGGCAGATTTCTAACAATTAGAGCTAAAAGCAGTAATATTTACAAAGATGAAACGATAGATTGCTACGAAGATGGAATACACTTAAAAATCAATAACTTTCGCAATGGGCAGGCAATTGCAAGTATTACGATGGATAGCAGCCATATTTCAAATGCGTTCTTTTTCGATGGAGAAAAATTTCGCAAAATATCTGTTCAACACAAATAATGCATTAGAAGCCTTTCTATTATCTATTAGCTATTTTTCCAGATGGGGCTGTCTCATAAGGTAATAGGTGAGAGCATTCGCTGTTCTCCAGATGTCCTACACCTTCGAGGTGTAGGACATCTTAAACCCAAATTGTAACGAACCCAAAGGGTTCAAATGTTTGTAGTAATGAATAATCGGCGAGTTATACGACTCCGCAGGAGTCGCATTAGGTTATGCAATCTTATTTTCTACAAACATCAAATCCCTTCGGGATTAAACCCAAATAATGCATCTGAACCCTTATGAGACAGCCCCATCTTAAAACCTAAACCTTCCTTACGGATACGCAATCAGTTAGAGTTTCTATTGAAATATTTCTGTTCAATAACAATCTTTTCACTTGAAAAATCAGCATAATTGTATTAAATTGCATAATACTCTAAAGATTTATCTAATTACTTATAAATTTGGAGAATAAACTATGTCTACTGGATTAATTATTGGTATTATCGCCGCTGTAGCTCTTATCCTAGCGCTTATGTTTAATTCGCTGATAGGCAAGAGAAATCAAGTAAATAACGCATTTGCGAGCATTGATGCCTACCTAAAAAAAAGATATGACTTAGTGCCAAATCTTGTTGCAGCAGTTCAAACTTATATGCAACACGAAAAAAGCACGCTAACGGAGATAACCGAACTGCGAGCTAAAGCGATTTCTGGAAATTTGACAGACGACGAAAAAGTTGAGCTAAACAACAAAATGTCGAAGGCTTTGCACTCGATTAATGTTGCAGTAGAAAATTATCCAGATTTGAAGGCTAATACTAACTTTCTGCAACTCCAAGCAGCTTTAAATGAAATTGAGGAGCAGCTATCGGCAGCCCGACGGGCATTCAACGCAGCAGTCAATTCGTATAACAATGCAGTCCAAATGTTTCCAACAAATATAATCGCACTGATAATGGGCTTTAAGTCAAAAGCATACTTTGAGATAATCGAAGCAGAGCGCCAAAACGTAAACGTAAAAGATTTATTTAGCAAATAGCTCGGTGCGTAATGAAGACAATCGAAGATTTTCGCAGTTTTTACTCGGCTGAACTATTGCCCGATATAACGCAACTCGATAGCGAAAGAAAGCTTGCGGTCAGGAAAGTGATTCGCAATTTTTTCATTTACCTTTTGGCTGTTGCCGTGCTTATAGCCATATCTATTGTTATTAATTTTCAAGTTTATGATGAATGGTTTGATAGCCGCGGCGAAAATATTCCCGTTGTGATAGCTCTGATTATTTCCTTTGCGGGCATATTTATATTAGGCTCTATCAATTCGAAAATAAAG